>DATHFL010000049.1:0-3777 GCA_035318125.1 Solirubrobacterales bacterium
GTCGTCCCCAGCAGGTCGATCGCCGCGAAGATCTCCTCGTCGGAGGCGGTCGCCGCGGCGCCGCCGCGGGAGCGGACCGCGTCGACGACCAGGCTGCCGTCGCCGGGGGCGCCGATCGCCAGCGAGTGCGCCGCCGTCTCCGGCGTCTGCGGCTCGAGCTCGCCGCCGCCGGTGATCGCGGTCGCGATCGGCGAGCAGCCACTCGCCTGGGCGATGTCGATCTTCGTCGCCGCGGTCTCGGCGAGGCCGACCTTCTCCAGCTCCAGCAGGCCCTTGTGGACGCGCGAGGAGAGGGTGCCGCCGGCGGCCGGGATCACGAAGTGGTCGGGGGAGCTCCAGCCGAGCTCCTCGACCACCTCGAAGGCCATCGTCTTCGCCCCCTCGGCGTAGAACGGGCGCAGGGTGATGTTGGCGAACTCCATCCCGGTGGTGATCGCCAGCTCGCGGCAGGCGCGGTTGGCCTGGTCGTAGTTGGCGTCGAGCTGGATCACCTGGGCGCCGAGGGCGCGGCAGGCCTTCGCCTTCCCCTTCTCCATGTTGCCGGGGTAGAAGATGTAGGGACGGGCCCCGGCCTGGGCCGCGAGCGCGGCGACGGCGGTGCCGACGTTGCCGGTCGAGACGCAGCCGACCTCGTCCTTGCCGAGCTCCAGCAGGCGGGCGATCGCCATCCCGACGACGCGGTCCTTGTAGGAGAGCGAGGGCCGGTTGGTCGAGTCGTCCTTCAGGTAGAGGTTGCTGAGCCCGAGCTCGGCGCCGAGCCGCTCGGCGTGGATCAGCGGCGTTTTGCCGGCGAAGGCGCCGACCCGCGAGCGGGCCTTGCTGCTGACGATCGGCAGGAGCTCCTCGAAGCGCCAGATGTTCCAGGGGCGCTCCGCCAGCGACCGCTCGGCGATCGCCGCCTTGGCGCGCTCGTAGTCGTAGTCGACGTCGAGGCCCTCGCCGCAGGCGGGGCACTTGAAGGCGGTGTCCAGGAGCGGCGTCCGGTAGCCGCAGTCGCGGCAGATGAGTTCGGTGGCACAGGAGCGGGTCCGGGGCCCATAGGGCTCGGTGAGATGCGGGTCCACCGCGTCACTCATGACTCCTCCTTTGCCGCCGATCCCTCGGCGTCGGTCCTGTTGATCGCACGGGTATAACACATGGTCAGCTACTGCTCAACACCTTCTGCGTAAAAACCTCGACAGGGACTTTCGGTCCTCTTCCGCAGCAAGGTAGCGGAACCGGGAGCGTGCGTAGGGCCGCCGCAACAGCTTGTCTGTAGCCCCTTTGTCGGCAGATCAACAGGATCGGCGGTCGAATGACTCCCAAGGAGCGCTTCGCCGTCAACCTTCGCCGTGCCCGCACCGCCGCCGGGATCTCCCAGGAAGAGCTCGGCTACCTCTGCGACCTGCACCGGACCGAGGTCTCGCTGCTGGAGCGGGCCGGGCGCGAGCCGCGGCTGGCGACGATCGTCAAGCTCGCCAGCGTGCTGAAGAAGACCCCGAACGAACTCTGCGAGGGGATCTCCTGGATGCCCAAGGCGAGGCGCTTCGACGTGAAGCGCCCGCCCCGGGCATAGCGGCGGTGCCACCCCAAGGCTTCCGCCGCCTGGGGTGATCAAGGAATCGATGTGGAGGCGGGGCGACGTCGGTCTGGCCGACGTAACCAGGATTCGTCATGACGATGTGAATCCTGGGTGTGGAGTTTTGGTCCTCCTTTGCCACCCCAAGGCGGTTTCCCAAAACTTCCGTGGCCCCGCCTCCAACACCGGTTGATCACCCGGCAGAGTCATTCCTAACACACGAGTGTGAAGCAATCAAGTCTTATTGCCCAATCGCTCCTAGTTTTGATGAGACCGAGGACTAAGAGGCGGCCGGCGCAGGCGTGACGGGGATCTCGGCGGTACCGGGCCAGGCACCGAGGCTCTCGCCGCTGTCCTCGATTCCGAGCGCGACCAGCAGCTCCTCGGCGGTGTGCGGGGCGAAGGGAACGAGGGTGCGCGCGAGCAGGACGAGGGCGGCGAGCTGGGCATCGGCGTCGGCGCGGTCGAGCTGGCCGCGGCGCTTGATCACGCGCTTCTCGAAGTCCTGGATGCGCTCGAAGAGCCGGGTGATGTTGCGGATCGACTTGTGCATCTGCAGGTCCTGGGTGTCGGCGGTGATCCGCTCGAGCCCGTTCTCGCACCATTTGCGCAGGCGGTCGCGCATGTGCTCGGTGTCGGCGGCGGCCTCGGGGTCGTGGGCGAGCCCCTCCAGCGCCGCGACCCGCTCGTGCGTGTAGTTCCAGAGGCCGCGCAGGAAGCGGCCGGCGAAGCGCACCGCGCCGTCGCTCCAGTTCAGCGTCTTGGCCGGGCCGGCGGCGTAGAGAACCGCGACCCGGACCGTGTCGGCGCCGTGCTCGGCGACCAGCTCGTCGGGGTTGACGACGTTGCCGAGGTGCTTGCTCATCTTGCGGCCGTCGGCGATCACCATCTCGTGGAAGAGGCAGCCGGCGAACGGCTCCCCCTCCTCGATGAAGGCGAAGGGGCCGATGTCGCGCAGGGCCTTGGTGACGACCCGCTGGTCGAAGACGAAGCCGCCGCTGTCGTTGCCGGCGACCAGGCGCTCCGAGGGCAGCCACTCCCGCAGGTCGGGGTGGGTGAACATCTGCTCGTCGCGGTCGGCGGGCGGAACCGCCGCCGGCACCCAGAGCCAGAGCGCGTCGAAGTGGCAGTCGAGGGTGTCGGTCTCGCGCTTGGCGGCGGCGCCGCACTTGGGGCACTCGACGTCGACGAAGTCGGGGCGCTCGGCGAGTGGGTTCCCTTCGCCGGTCGGCCTGAGGTCGCGCGGGAGGACGACCGGCAGGTCCCCCTCGGGGACGGGGATCGGGCCGCACTCCTCGCAGAGGACGACCGGGATCGGCGTTCCCCAGGAACGCTGGCGGGAGATCGAGAAGTCGTTGGCGCGGTAGCGGGTGGTCTCGCGGGCGCCCTCGACGGGAGTGGGCGCGGGCCCCTCCTCGGCCTCCTCGGCCTGCGCCGGCGCCTCGACCCGGTCGAGGCGCTCGGCGAGGTCGCAGTCGGCCTCATCGATCGCCGGGATGCCGAGCGCCGCGGTCGGGCCGAAGCGGGCGTCGACCAGCGGCGAGACGACGACCGGCAGCTGCTCGCCGTCGGGGCCGGCGATCGACTCGCCGGTGTCGACCAGCGGCACCGAGCGGGCGTCGCGGGCGCTGCGCTCCCAGCCCCCGGAGCGCATCCGCTCCAGCTCCTCGCGGGCGGAGTCGCTGACCCAGACGTCGACGTCGGGGTGGCGCGGCGAGAGCAGGACGAAGCTGGCGAGCCCAGCGTGCCGGCGGTGCGGCGTAAAGACGGTCAGCTCGCGACCGTCGTCGCCGCGAAGGTCGAGCTCGACCCCCTCGGCGCGGCCGAGGATGTAGCGCTGGGTCGCCAGCGAGAGCTCGTCCCACTTGCCGCCCTCGTCAAGTCGGGCGGTGTTGCGGTCGTTCTCCTCCAGGTATGGGGTGATGCGCAGGAACCAGGTCGGGCGCCGGATCAGCCGCACCTCGTTGTGGCAGCGCCAGCAGCGACCGTCCTCGACCTGGATCGAGGCGAGCGTGGTCTGGCAGGTGTCGCACCAGTCGACGGTGGCGTCGGCGCGGTAGATCAGGTCGTGCTCGAGCAGGGTGACGAAGAGCCACTGCGACCAGCGGTACTGGTCCTCGTCGGAGCTGTAGAAGACGCGGTCGTAGTCGAAGGAGAAGCCGAGCCGCTTCATCTGCCCCAGCATCCGCTCGCCGCACTCGGCGACCCACTCCGCGGGC
>DATHFL010000050.1:0-11129 GCA_035318125.1 Solirubrobacterales bacterium
GATCTTCGCCGTCCCCTTGGTCTCGCCAAGCTGCCAGTCGGCGCGGCTGCCGTAATCGCGGCGGTCGAAGTCCTCCGGCGGCGAGAAATCGTGCTCGGCCTTGGAGGCGTAGCCGACCTTGCCCTGGATCCGCGAGAGCCGGAAGACCCGCACCGCGTCGCGCTCGTGCGAGTGGCCGATCAGGTAGAACTGCCCGCCGCGGAAGACCAGGTGGTAGGGGTCGACCTTGCGCTTCTCGGTCTCGCCCCGCTCCATCGTGTAGTAGGTGAACTCGACCGTCTTGCGGCGGCTGATCGCGGTCTCGATCTTGGAGAGGCGCTGGGAGAGGTCGCGGCCGCCGGCGGAGGCGGTCATCGCCATCTCGACCGGGGCGCGCTCGCCTTCGTGGAGCGGGTTCGGGTGGCCCCAGGCGACCTGCTGCAGGGCCAGCCGCAGCGGCTCGGCGTAGGCGAAGCCGCCGTCGGTGAGCAGCAGCAGCGCCGTGCTCAGCGCCGCCAGCTCGTCGTCGGAGAAGGAGATCGGGTCGAGGTAGAAGTTCTCCGGCGGCAGCGAGTAGAGCTCGGCCTCGAAGAAGCCCTCGCCCGGCTTCTCGACCCCCAGCTGGATGCCGAGGCTCTCCAGCTCCGCCCGGTCCGCGTAGAAGCGCCGCGCGAACGCGTCCTCGTTCATGTCGCTGTAGCCCTCCACCTCCCGCTTGATCTCGAGGGCCGAAACCGGCCTCCCCTGTGCCATCAAGAACGAGATCAACGAGAGCTGGCGAATTAGCTTCTCGGTGTCCTTCGCCACTGCTCGGCAGGATAGTCTGCAGGTGGGCCATGGACATCCTCCGAAACCTCTTCGGCCACCTATCCGCGGGCATTATCCGGCTTTTGGTCACGGTCGGAATCCTTGCCGCGGTCTATTTCTTCGTCGTCAGGCCCACCCTGGACACGACCGAGAAGATCAGCCACGAAGTCAACGTCAACGTCCAGAAGAGCCTCGAGGAAACCAACGTCGGCGACATCAACAGCACGATCGAAGACGTCAACCGCCGGGTCCAGCGCGAAATCCGCAAGTCCATTCGCTCCTCACAGCAGCAAGGGAACGCAGGGAACGCCGACAAGCTGATCCGCTGCATCCAGCGCGCCAACCACGACGTCGTCAAAATCCAGCGCTGCAGCGACAAGTACTGAGGCTGAACCTCAGAGCTGCGTGGCGATGACGCCGATCAGGGCGGCGATGATCACCGCCGCGCTGCCGATCATGGTCCGCCACAGGGCGTCGAAGCGGGCGTCGAACCGCTCCTCCATGTGTTCGAAGCGCTGGTCCATGCGGGCTTCCATCCGGTCAAACCGGGCTTCCATCCGCACGAAGCCATGATCGACCCGCGTGCTGAGGTCATCGAGCCGCTCGTCGGTCCATTGCTCCCTGGGGCTCATCATCACAGCCACGATCATAGCGTAACTGTTTGTCTGCAGAGGTGCTCTGCCGTCAGGCGGCGCGCTGGGCGAAGAAGGCGCTGCCGGAGAGCGCCCGGTCGAAGCCCGACCAGGACTCGCCGGCGGGGAGCTGGCGCTCGAGGCGGTCGAAGCTGCCGAGGCGGCCGCCGAGGTTGTCGATCATGTGGACGAGGACGGCCTCGCGGGTGGCGGGAACGACCGGCGAGCCGTGCTCGAGCGAGCCGTGGTGGCTGAGGATGATGTGGAGGACGCACTGGGCCAGCGAGGGGTCGAAGCCCGGCAGGTCCTCGATCGCCCGGCGCACGGTGTAGTAGCCGAGGGGGATCTCCCCCTGCAGGCGACCGGCGTCGGTGAGGTCGATCGCCAGCGGATCGTCGTTGTAGGCGACGCACTTGCCGATGTCGTGGAGGAGAGCGCCGGTGACGGCGACGTCGCGGTCGATACCGGGGAAGAAGTTGGCGGCGGCGGAGACGGCCTGCGCGACCGAGAGCGTGTGCTCGAGCAAGCCGTGGCGGTAGGCCTGGTGGTAGGTCTTCGCCGCCGGCGCGACCCGGAAGCGCTGCCAGGTCTCGGAGTCCTCGCCGAAGAAGTGGTCGAGCAGCTCGCGCAGCTGCGGGTCCTGGACCGTCGCCAGCAGCTCGCGGAGGTCGCGCTCCAACAGCTCCAGCGAGACCTCTGACCCGGCGGCCAGGTCCTCGGCCTCGTACTCGTGCGGCTCGGCCTCGCGCAGGGAGCCGATCTTGATCTTCGCCCCCCAGCGCTCGCTGATCTCGAAGACGCCGGTGATCAGCACCGGCGAGCCGGTGCTGCAGAGGGCGTAGAGCGCCTCCGCCTCCTCCCAGCAGACCGCCTCGGCGCTGCCGGTGGCGTCGCCGACCGAGAGCCGCAGCCACGGATCGCCGTTGCGCTTGCGCCGCAGCTCCCGCTCGCGAACCGCGTAGACGCCGCGCACCCGCTGGCCGTCCTCGAGCTCGCGAAGGGGAACGCGGACCGTCGCTTCCGTTGCCGAGCCGTTGGTCTGGGCGAGGGCCTCGAGCTGCGTCTGCTCGCTCATCGTCCGCCCAAGGTAGAGGCGAGGCCGGACAGCCCTGAGCGCCGTGAGCTGGGTGCTAGCGGCGCAACGTCGCGAGCCGGTCGGCACCCCGCTCGAGCGCCCGGTCCCAGGGGCCGCCGACCCAGTCGGCGAGGCGGCCGACGCTCGCTCGGAGCGCCGGGGCCCAGAGGGCGAGCGCGGCGGCACTGCCGAGGGCGGCGCCGGCGAGGACGTCGCTCGGATAGTGGACGCCAAGGGCGACGCGGCCGATCGAGAGCACGGTCGCGGCGACCAGGGCAGCGACGCCCCAGGCGCGCTTGCGCAGCAGGATCGCCACCGCGATCGCGAAGGCGGCGGTCGCGTGGTCGCTGGGGAACCCGGGGTCGGCCGCGTGGCCGGAGAAGAGGTGGGCCCCGTGCGGGTCGGCGACAAAGGGCCGCGCACGATCGACCAGTTCGGCGATCAGCTTGGCGACCGCCAGCCCGAGGCCGGCGCTGAGGACGGCGGCGAGGGCGGCCCGGTGCCAGCCGGCGAACCTGCTGCCGCGGGCGGCGAGGAAGACGACTGCCAGCGTCGCCGCAAAGAGCGCCTCCGACGCGTTGACGTAGAAGAGCAGCGGGTCCTCGACGGCGTCGTGGCAAGACATGAAGTCGTTGAGCGCGTGCAGCAGCGACCAGTCCATCGGCCGCACGCTGTCACAACTCCTTTACGGGGAGATAAATCAGAAGATCTGCAGGCCGGCGAGGCCGAGGAAGCCGGTCACCATCACCCCGACCAGGGCGATGAACCCCTGGAACATCATTCGCCGCAGTTCCCGGATATCGGCATCGACGCGGGCGAACCCTTCGGTCATCCGCTTGTCGACTTGTTCGAATCGCTTATCGACTTGTTCGAATCGCGTGTTCACCTGGTCGAAGCGCTTGTCGACCCGGTCGAACCGGTCGACCATGTTCTCCTTGAGGTCGTCGAGCCTCTCGTCAGTCCAGCTCTCCCTTGGCACCATCACCGCCATGATCGTAGCGTAACTTTTCGTCTGTAACGAAACAAGGCGCGTTCGTGTCAACTTCGGATCAATTCGGTGACGAATCGACGGCGAAAAGGCGCCATTCGTCGGGGGCGCCCTTCAGCGTCTGCGTCCCCCGGTCGCTGAACTCGAGGCCGGAGCCGACCACCAGCTCGCGGACGGTGCTGGAGACGAGGACTTCGCCGGCCTCGGCGAGAGCGCCGATCCGGGCGCCGATGTTGACTGCCATGCCGCTGACGTCGTCGCCGACCAGCTCGACCTCGCCGGTGTGGATCCCCGCCCGCACCTCGATCCCGAGGCCCGCCAGCTCCTCCTGCAGAGCGCAGGCACAGCGGATCGCCCGCGCCGGGCCGTCGAAGGTGGCGAGGAAGCCGTCGCCCATCGTCTTCACCTCCCGGCCGCGGTGGAGGCCGAGCTGGCGGCGGACGGCGGCGTCGTGGCGCTCGAGCAGCTGCCGCCAGGAGCGGTCGCCCAGCTCTGCCGCCTTTTCGGTCGAGCCGACGATGTCGGTGAAGAGGACCGTCGCCAGCGCCCGTTCCGGTTCGCTCGCCCGGCGGCTGCCGACCAGGAACTCCTCGACCTCGTCGAGCAGCGCGTCCTGGTCGCCGCTGACCGGCAGATGGTCCCCGCCCTCCAGCTCGACGTACTTGGCGCCGCGGATCGCCTGCGCCAGGTAGCGACCCTGGCCGACCTGGGCGATCCGGTCGTCGCGGCGCTGCAGGACCAGCGTCGGCACGTCGATCGCCGGCAGCACCCCGCGCACGTCGATCTCCCGGTAGAGGTCCATCAGGGCGAGCGCGCCGGCCGGGCTGGTCCCGTAGCGGAGCAGCCGCGCCCACCAGCGTTCGAACTCGCGGTCCCCGACGGCGCTCGGCGCCCAGACGTTGACGCCGACCGGGCCGCCCCAGTCGCGCTTGACGATCTCCCCCCAGCGCACCAGCGCCTCCTCCGGAACGCCGGCCGGGAAGTCCGGCGCCTTCAGCATCCGCGCGTAGGTCCCGTAGAGGACGAGCGAAGCGACCCGGTTCGGATAGGTGGCGGCGAAGAGCACCGACATCGGCCCGCCCTCGGAGATGCCGAAGATCGCCGGGCGCTCGCAGCCGGCCGCCGCCATCACCGCCTCCAGGTCTTCCATCGACTCCTCCAGCGTCGGCGGCTTGCCGATCCGGTCCGAGAGCCCCTGCCCACGCTTGTCGTAGACGACCACCCGCCCGAAGGAGGTGAGCCGGCGGAGGAAGCGGGCGACCGAGGGGTCGTCCCAGAAGAGCTCGACGTGGGAGACGAAGCCGGGAACGAAGACGAGGTCAAGCTCGCCCTCGCCGTGCACCTGGTAGGCGATGCTGACCCCGTTGGAGTCGGCGTAGTGGGTCTCGGCTTCGATCACGGCGACAATGCTTAAACTACTTTGAGACTTGTTCGTACCTAGATAAATATCGGTACAAAGAAGGAGAGATCCATGAGCCCGAACGGCGAAGGCCCGAAAAAAGACCGCTTCCGCATCCTCTGCGTCGACGGCGGCGGGATCAGGGGGCTGATCTCGGCCCTGGTGATCGCCGAGATCGAGCGCCGGCTGGCCGCCAAACGCAAAGAGAAAACGCGGATGGCGGACTGCTTCCACCTCTTCGCCGGCACCTCGACCGGCGGGCTGATCGCCCTGGCGCTGACGCGGCCCGACCCCGTGCCCGGCGACCAGCTCGCCGGCTTCTACACCGAAGACGGCCCGGAGATCTTCGACTACAGCCTCGGCCGCAGGCTGCGCACCGGCTGGGGCACGTTCGGACCGAAGTACGACGAGGGGCCGCTGCGCGAGGCGGTCCTCGCCCGCCTCGGGAACGGGAAGCTCGCCGAGGCGACCCGCGACCTCCTCGTCACCTCCTACGACATGACCGCCCGCGCGCCCTTCTTCTTCAAGCGCTGGAAAGCGCAGCAGGAAGCGACCTGGAACTTCCCCGTCGTCGACGCCGCCCTCAGCACCGCGGCCGCGCCGACCTACTTCCCCTGCCACGAGCCGGAGCTGCTGAAAGGCCACGCCCTGGTCGACGGCGGCGTCTTCGCCGCCAACCCGGCGATCGCCGCGATCGCCGAGGGGCTCGGGCGCAACAGCGACCAGCCTCCCCGGCCCACCCTCGACGAGATGCTCGTCGTCTCGATCGGGACCGGAGAGTTCGGCACCGGGTTCACGCCCTCGCAGGTGCGCGGCTGGGGCGGCCTCGGCTGGATCGCGGGCGGAGGCGACGAGCCGCCGATCCTCTCGGCGATGCTGGGCGGCTCCTCCGACGGGACCGACTACTGGGCCCACATGCTGCTCAACCACGAACCGGGCGAAGACCGCCCGACCGCCGAAACCGTGGGCCACGGCGAACGCTACTACCGCTTCCAGGTCGAACTCGCCGGCGCGATCGAGATGGACGACGCCAGCCCGGAGACGCTGACGAAACGGCTGCCGGAAGCGGCGGCGCGGCTGATCGACGAACGCAGCGCCGAAATCGACGATCTCGTCACGCGCCTGACGCCGATCGAATAGGACAATGCCCCGATGCGCTTCCTGGCGGTCGGGGCGATCGTCGCCCTTCTCTCGGTCTCATCGGCGAACCCAAGCCGCGGCGCCCCTGAGCCCGGGTTCCAGGGACGGGTCTCCCGGATCGGCCCCGAGCTGCGCGAGCGGATGACCGGCGTCTCCTGGCACCGCGGCTGTCCGGTCGGCTTCGCCGAGCTGCGCCTGCTCCGGGTCGCCCACTGGGGCTTCGACGGCCGGGCGCATCGTGGCCGCCTCGTCGTGCATCGCGACTCGGCGCGGCCGCTGCTGCGCACGCTGCGCACCCTCTTCCGCCTCCGCTTCCCGATCCGCCGCATGCGCCTGGTCGACGCCTACGGCGCCGACGACCGCCGCAGCATGGCCGCCGACAACACCTCCGCCTTCAACTGCCGCTTCGCCGGCACCGACCGCTGGTCCGAACACGCCTACGGCCACGCGATCGACGTCAACCCGGTCGAGAACCCCTACGTCACCGCCGGGGGCCACGTCTCCCCGCCCGCCGGCGCCCCCTACGCCGACCGCTCCCGCCAAGCTCCCGGGCTGATCCACCGCAAGGGGCCGGTCGTCGCAGCCTTCGCCAGGGCCGGCTGGGAGTGGGGCGGCAACTGGTCCTGGCCGAAGGACTACCAGCACTTCTCGGCCGGCGGGAACTGAACGGAGCTAGGCCGCGGTCCGCAGCCTGCGACGCGCCGGCAGCTCGACGACCTGCGCCCGCTCGGCGTAGAGCGGCTCGAACTCGCTGACGGAGAGGACGACGTAGCTGTAGCCGCAGGGGCAGACCTCGCGCTCGACGTCGTCCAGGTCCTCGACCAGGAGCTCAGCCTCCTCGTCGCAGCTTGAGCATGCAACCAGCACTTGCCACATGGCTTCGATGGTGCCGCCCCCTCCGGACGGACAGCTGCGGCTGCAACGGAAATGGCAGAGCGACCGCGCCTAGCGCGTCGGGCCCGTCGCCCTGCTGATCCCGTTCTCGCGCGTGACCTCGATGTGGAGGGAGCACTGATCGACGATGTCCTCGGTGTGCGAGATGACGAAGATCTGCTGGAACTCGCCCCGTGAGAGCTCGATTAGCTGGTCCATCAGCATCCTCCGCCGCCCCACGTCCTGGCTGCTGAAGACCTCGTCGAGGATGACGAAGCTGTGTTCGGTCCCCCGCTGGTGGGCGAGGGTCCGGGCCAGCGCCAGGCGCAGGCAGAGGGCGGCGAGGTCCTGCTCGCCGCCGGAGAAGCGCCGGCTGAGGTGGAACTCTCGGCCGTCGGCGATCTCGAGGAAGTAGTCCTCGGTCAGCCTGATCCGGGGGTAGGTCGCTTCGGTGATCCGGCGCAGGAGCTTGGAGGCCTCCGTTTCCAGCATCGGCCGGGCGCGGCGGGAGGCCTCCTCGCGGTATTCCTCGAGCGAGCCCGCCAGCGCGCCGCACAGCTCGAGCTCGCGCCGCTCCTCGTCGATCCTCTCCCCGAGCTCCTTCGCGCCCTCGAGGCGGGCGGTCGCCGCGGCGACCGCCTCGGACTCGGTCGACGCCTTCCGGGTCGCCGTCTCCAGCTCCTCGCGAGCCTCGTCCAGCTTCTCTTCGAGCTGGTCGCGCTCGGCGCTCATCTTCTCCTGGGCCCCCGGCTCGGGGGCCTCCTTGTTGGCGGCCTCCCACAGCTTCACGGCCGCTTCGGCGGCCTGCTCGGCCTCCTTGCGCTGCGCCTCGACCTGCTTCTCCAGCAGCTCCACGCTCGCCGCCTGCTCGCGGACGACCGCCAGCCGGCGCATCCCCTCCTCGCGCTTTTCCAGGGCGGCCCTGACCTCCGCGTGCGCCGCCGGGTCGTAGCCGTCGTCGGGGGCCTCCGCCAGCCGCTCGGCGACGAAGGCGACCTGCTGCTCGGCGCGTTCGAGCGCCTCGATCGCTGCTTCCAGACGGTCGAGCTCGCCGGCGAGAGAGTCACGGCGCTCGCGGGCGTCCGCGATCGCCGCGTCGAGCTCGGCAACAAGTTCCTCGGCAGCGCCTTCGACCTCCTGGTGGCAGACGGGGCAGACTCCGGGCCCGTTCCCGTCCCCGAGCAGAGCGTCGCGATGACGTTCTCGATGGGCGCCCTCCGCGTTCGCTTCAGCGCGCTGTTCGCGCACCTCGCGTAGGCGGGCGCGGGCCCTCTCCAGCCGCTCGTCCGCCGCACCGCCGAGGCCGGCGAGCGCGTCGGTCGCGGTGGCGAGCCCGGCGAGGGACTCGCGCTCCCTGGCGATCAGCGCCTGGCGCCGCTCGTGGCCCTGCCGCAGCAGGTCGAGCTCGCGCTCGCGGGACTCGAGCTGCTCGCCCCCCTCCAGGGCCGCCTCGAGCTCGGCCTGCTCCGCCTGCGCGGCGACCGCCGCCTGGAGCTGCCCCTGCCTGCCCTCGAAGGTCTCCTTCTTCAGCTTGAAGTCGCCCTCCGCCCGCTCGGCCTCCAGCTGCCGCGAGGCGTGCTCGGCGAGCTGGACGGCGAGCCGGTCGATTTCCCGGTTCGTCTCCTTCAGCTTCGCTTCGTGGGCGGCGATCTCTTTCTTCAGCCGCTTTACCGCGGGAGCGGCGTCCCGGGCCTCCTTTTCGCGGCGCTTCACCTCCGCTTTCAGCTCGTCGACGTCGGGCGCCTCCCTGCGCAGGCCCTCCAGGACCAGGCCCTGCTCGCGGGCGTCGGCCTCGGCGAGCTCGACCGCCCGGCGCAAGTGGCGGATGCCGAGCAGCCGCTCCAGCTGGTCCTTCCGCCTCCGCGGGTCCTTGGAGGAGAGCGCCTCCACCTCTTTCTGCGGCGCGTAGAAGGTGCCGCGGAACATCTCCCTGGTGAGGCCGAGGCGCACGGCCACCTCCCGCGAGGTCCCGCTCAGGGTCTGAGCGAGCCGCTCCTCGCTGGCCACGTCGGTCAGCCAGGCGTCCTTGCCGTCGATCCTCGTCACCCGCAGGAGGTGGTCGCCGACTTCGAACTCCAGGGTGACGCAGCATTCCTCCCGCTTGACGCCCTCGCGCGCGACCCCCTGGGACCCGGCGCCCCTGCCGCCGCCGTAGAGCGCCCACTCGATCGCGGCGAAGATCGTGCTCTTCCCCGCCCCGTTCGGCCCCGTGATCGAGAAGACCCCCGGGGCGTTGAGGTCGAGGTCGATCTCGGCGAAGGAGCGGAAGTTCCTCGCCTCCAGGCGCAGGAGCTTCATGCACCGATGTCCTCGGCGGCGCGGGTCATGAAGGACTCGCCGCGCGCGACGAACGCCTCGGGCTCGGCCCCGGCGGGGACCCGCTGGGCGAGGAAGTCGCGCAGCTCCGCCGGCGCCACCGGCTGCGGCGCCCCGGAGCCGGGCTCGGCAAACTCCGGTTCGAGCTCGAAGTGAAGGCAGCGCTCGAACGCTTCGCCGACCTTGCGGCGATCGACCGCGCCGAACTTCTCGAAGCCGACGTTCGCGATCGGGAGCCTGACGATCGCGTCCTCCAGGCCCTTTCCCTTCGCCCGTTTGCAGATCTCCTTCGTGAGATCGCCGGACCCGCTGCCGTCGATCGCCGGCAGCCGCAGGCGCGGCCGGCCTTCGAGCTCGTGCAGTCTGAGGAACGCCCTGTCCATCGGCTCGGCGGCAAGGTCGACCTCGACGATCCCCTTGCGGGTCGCGTGGTCGGCCCAGCTCAGGCGTTCGAGCGAGCCCGCGTAGACGGCGTTGACCCGCGGCCGGTCGAACTGGTGGAGGTGCCCGAGGGCGATGTAGTCGAAGCCGGCCACGGACTCGAGGATCTCCCCCGGCAGCTCCGCCGCCCCAGGCTCCCCGGCGCCGACCCGCGCCAGGCCCTCGAGGCCGAGGTGGGCTGCGAGGACGTTGAAGCGGGCCTCCGGATCGGGCTCGGCGGCGGCGATCCAGCCGGCCAGCTTCTCGTGGTCGTGGCTGTGGGGGACGGCGGTGACGGCGAGCTCGCCGAAGCGGAGCCGGCGCGGCTGCGCGTGGACCGCGTCGACCCCGAAGCGCTCCAGCAGCGAGAACGGGTGCGCGATCGCCCGGCCCCGCGGCGTCGAGTGGTTGCCGGCGACGACGGCGAACTCGATCCCGGCCGCCCGCAGGCGCTCGATCTGGTCGAGGGCCGCGCCGAGGGCCGCCGAGGCCGGGTGGTAGCCGTGGAAGAGGTCGCCGGAATGGACCACGGCCGCCGGCTCCAGCTCCAGCGCTTTGTCGATCGCTTCGGCGAAGACCCTGTAGCCGTCCTGCTCGCGGACGTTGCGGCCCTCGGCGTCGGTGTGGTGCAGCTCGCGCCGCCCCAGGTGGGTATCGGAGATGTGGACGATCTTCACGCCAATGGGGGTAGCAGCTTCAGCAGGCGCAGCCGCAGCCGCATCGCCGGGACCGAGACCTCGAACCGCTTCGCGAGCGCCGGCAGGTTGAACCCGGTGGCATGGGCCTGCTCGTTCACCAATGACTCTGGCATAAGCAGCTCGCGGGCGAAGAGGTTCGCCTCCCGCTCGCGCCGGCGCGGCCCGGTCAGCTTCGAGCCGGGCGAGCCCTCTTCGATCTCCCGGACGTCGCCGGGCCCGTCGTAGAAGGCCTCCGGGAGGGCCGGCACGTGGAGAACGAGGTGGCCGATCTCGTGGGCGATCGTGAAGCGGCGGCGGCCCGGGCTGCGGCGCGCCTCCCCGCGGTCGATCCAGACGACCATCTCCTCGGGGTCGAGCATTCCCGAGAGGCGGCCCCGGTCGGCGGGGGCGCCCGGAAGGGTGCGAATGTCGTCCGCCTCGTCGACGAAGAGGCCGAGGAGGGAGCTGGCCACTCGCTCCACGGGGACCGGCGGCGCGCCGCCGTCGCCGTAGCGTTCCTCGAAATCGCGGAGCAGCGCCTGTGCGGCCGCGGCCGGCTCAGGCGTCGGGTCCGCCATGGAAGAGCCGTTCGACGAGTTCGACCTCCGGATCGGGGAGCCGCTCGGGGGAGGGAGGCGAGGCGGGCGGCTTGCGGTCGCCGGCGCTGCGGCCCATCGCCGGAACGCTCCTGAGGGAGGGGCCCTGTGCGGCGGGGCGCGCGGCCGCAGCGACGTCGGCGGGGTCGACGCCGAAGACCGAGGCCAGCGAGCCGAGGAGGCGGCGCGAGAGCTTCGACCCCAGCAGCGTGCCGGTCTCGAGGCGG
>DATHFL010000051.1:0-2209 GCA_035318125.1 Solirubrobacterales bacterium
CGCCGCAGGGTCGTCCCGCAATGACTGCCAGGGACCGACCAGGACCCGGATCGCGTCCTGTGACGATTCCGAGGCGATCGTCACGCCTTCACC
The DNA here is from genome assembly GCA_035318125.1 of Solirubrobacterales bacterium. GTDB lineage: Bacteria > Actinomycetota > Thermoleophilia > Solirubrobacterales > 70-9 > VAYN01. The sequence goes on from DATHFL010000051.1 coordinate 94, forward strand.
TTCAAGCGCGCGCCGGGTCATCTGACAAGCGCTCCCCGCCTCACGGCATTCGACGACGACGGGGTGCTGCTTGCCTTCGATCCCGTCGCTGAACGGGGCGGGCCAGGTGCCGACCACCGCGGGGACGTGGTTGGTCGCGCTCCAGTTGCGGTAGTCCCACCAGATCCGCTCGCCGCCCCGCAGGTCGACCTCGGTCGCGCCGACCGGGGACTCGACCCCGTCGACGTAGAAGAACCAGTCATAGGGATCGCCGTCGCGCTGACCCTCGGCGACCCCGTCGATCGAGTGCACGAAGCCGCCGCCGAAGCGCGTCGCGATCTCGGCGTTCGCTTCCAGCACCCGCATCACGGTGTCGGACTCCCTCGCCTCCACCGTGCGCCGCAGCACCGGCGCCGCGCCGTATTCGCGCGTCACCGTCAGCTCGACCGAGCCGACGTCGGCGCCGGGGCCGAGCCCGCAGCCGGCGGCCGCGAGCGCTGCCAGGAGCAGTGCCATCGCAACCGCCGTGCTGCGGGTCAGCGTCATCTGACGACGCGTCCCGTCATTTCGGGCACTTGCCCCCGACGCAGACCGCCTCGCGGGCGGAGGGAATGCCGCCGCTCGCGCGGGCGATCAGCTTCGCCGGCCCGCCCAGCGTCACCGTGGTGCGGCCGTCGGCGCCGGTCGGCTTCGCCGCTCCGGTCACCTTCGCCCCGGCCCGCGGGGTCTTCTTCCCTTTTTCGTCGTAGGAGAAGACGCGCACCGTGAACGGCATCCCGGCCCTCGCCGTGTCCGGCGCCACCAGCGCCAGCTCGTCCGGGTAGGGGAACGAGGGAGCCAGGTCCCACAGCACTTCGTCGCCGGGCTTGATCTTCGCCACGTCGCCGCCGACTTCGAGCGATTTGTGGTTGATCTTCAGGTACCAGGACGCGCTGCCCTTGGCGACGCTCGATCCGACCCCGCAGAGCGCGATGCCGAAGTCGAAGTGGTCGCTGATCAGCAGCGGCGAGAGCGCTCCGATCGACTTCGAGCCGCGGGCGAGCAGGCCCATCGCGGTGTTGCCCTGCAGCGTCACGGACTTGCCGCTGCCGCCGGTCCCGGCGCCGAAGCAGGTCGCTTTGGGGCTGGTCTTGACCGCGGTGTTCGCGGTCGCGATCGTCCTTTCGGCGAGCACCTTGCCGCCGGACCCGACCACGCGCAGATCGGCCGAGAAGCCCTTGGCCGAAGCGCTCACGGCGCAGGCGAGGGCGAGTGAGAAAGCCAGCAGGCACGCGGCCGCCAGCCGGAATGGGATGAGTCTTGGCATTTACGCCACCCTTTCCTCGAGGGTTGATTTGGCTAGGCCGGGGACAGGTCTCCTGGCTTCCGGGATCAGGGAGGACGCGCCTTCCCGGGGACGAGGTGTCGCCCCCAGTGGCTGGCGCCGACGGCGCCCGCGAACTCCTCCACCCGGTCACAGTGGCGGGACCACGCCGGACTTGCACCGGACTTCCCTTGACCACCGACCGATATGTACGCGGGCGAGTCTATCCCGCCGCGCCGTCAGGGTATGTGCACCGTGGAGCTCCACCGCCGTCCCGGCCCGCACCGCACCCCTGGCCGCCACACGCACTGGCGGGTGGCGCGGCACCGCCACCGGCTGCTGCGGCTCGGCGGGCTGGCGGCGCTGCTGGCGGTGGTCGGGCCCGGCGTCCTCGCCGGCCTCTCCGACGACGACCCGGCAGGGATCGCCACCTACTCGATCCTCGGCGCCCGCTACGGCTACGAGCTGCTCTGGGTGCTGGCGCTCTCGACCGCGGCGCTGATCGTCTTCCACGAGGTCGGGGTGCGGCTCGGCATCGTCACCGGCAAGGGGCTGCTGACCCTGGTCCGCGAGCGCTACGGCCACCGCGCCGCGCTGGCGGTGATGTCGGCGCTCGCGGTCGCCAACACGGGGACGATGTGCGCGGAGTTCGCCGGGGTCGCGGCCGCCTCCGAGCTGCTGTTCGGGACGCCGCCGCAGGTCAGCGTGCCGCTGGCGGCGGCCGGGGTCTCGATCCTGGTCCTGCGGGAGAACTTCCACCGGGTCGAGCACCTGCTGCTGGCGCTGAGCTCGGTCTTCATCGCCTACGTCGTGGCGGGAGTCCTCGCCGACCCC
>DATHFL010000052.1:0-5903 GCA_035318125.1 Solirubrobacterales bacterium
GACGCTCGTCCCCGCCACCGGCACCTCGGCCTCGAGCGCGACCGCGATCCCGTTCGCCTCCAGCGCCGCGGCGACCGCCGGGCCGTGCCGCGCCGGGTCGCGGAGGGCGATCGCGATCTCGGCCGGGTCGGCGCCGCCGTGGACCAGCCGCGAGACGTGGGCGGCGATCGCCTCCGCCTCGGCCCGGGTCCCGGCCGAGCGCAGCAGCGTGAGGCTCCCGTCGGGGGCCATTCGCTCGGGGCGGGGGGCGCCGAAGGAGCGGGCGAGGTGGAAGAGCAGCGGGCTGTCGGTATTGGCCGGGTCGGCCTCGGTTGCCACCTCCTCGGCGGGATTCAGCTCGCGCAGGCGCCCGAGCAGCCGACCGCGCGCGGCCAGCGCGGCGCTGCCCTCCTCGTAGGGGAGCGCGACCGTCACCTCGCCCCGCTCGGCGAGCGCGGCGACCAGCTCGAACTGGTTCTCGGTCAGGTCGTCGAAGCCGTAGAGGAAGAGCGGCCGCCCGCCCCAGAAGGAGCCGTCGCGGCGCAGCTGCGCGATCGCCTCGCGGGCGATCCCGTGGGCATCGGCGCGCCCGCTGCGGCGGCGGACCTCCTCGTAGCCGGCGAAGAGGGCGGCGAGGTCGCTGAGGTAGGCGGACCCCTCCAGCGTCGCCGCGCTCGCCTCGACCTGCTCCGGCTCGACCCCCGCCGCCTGCAGCTCGTCGAGCAGCCGCTCCAGGGCGCGGGCGAAGCGCGGCCGCCCGGCCGAGCGCCGCAGCGGCCCCAGCTGCCCGCGCCGCGACTCGATCGCCACCGCGAGCGCCCGCAGCCGCTGCGCCGGGGAGAGCTCCGCCCCCGGCGGCGCCCCGGCGGCCGTCGCCACGGCGCGGAAGAGGGCGCCGAAGGTCATCGCCTGGCCGCCCAGCGTCGTCCCCAGCTCGCGCTCGAAGGCGAAGACGTCGTCGACGGTCGGCACGACCAGGATCGGGTCGCGCTCGATCGCGGTGGCGAAGCCGCGGCGGACGAGGCCCGCGCGGCCGGAATTGGGCGGGCCGTGGATCAGCTTCAGGGGCACCGCTCCGAGCCTACGGACGGCTCCGGCGCACCCTCCGCCGCGTTCTCCACGACCCCGCAAACTGGGGGATCAGCGGGCATCTTTTGGCGTCATCGGCCGTCTCTACCTTTGTCGCCAGCCGATGTCCCTCTGCTTCGTAGACCCCGCCGACGCAATCCGCGTGATCGCCGACTCGATCGGTCGTGAGGCCCGCCGCCAGCTGCTCGGCGAGGCGGTCCGCGCCTGGGTCGACGAGATCCCCGAGTCCGAGCTCGAAGTCCACTACGCGAAGGCGATCTCCGAGCTCGACGAGCACGACCTCTCGATGCTCGCCGCCTGGCACGGCTCCCTCGAGGCCGGCCAGCCGGTCCCCAACCGCGACTTCCTGATGGGCGCCTTCAATGGCCTCGGCGAGAATCGCCGCGAGGCCCTCAAGCTAGCCGCCGGCTTCCGCGGCGAGGAGGCCGTCGACTCCGGCGTCACCGAAGACGACGCCCTGGAGCTCGTCCTAGGCCTCCTAGGCCCACCCCGCCTGATGGAGCTCGCCACCGAGGCGGTCGAGCTTTACGTATGGGACCGGGCGGGTAGCGACAACTAGCACTAAAAGGACTTGATTTTGGAAACGCGCCGCCATGATGGCGGCGCGTCCTATTGCTAGTCGACTTCAAGATTGACAGGGGTGTCGATTGTATATTGACCTAGCCAGCGAATTTCGCTTCCACAGAAGATGCTGTGTTCCGTCCTGGGAATTTTGGCGAAATTTATATCCAGTTTTGCATGGCCCCCCGTATAAAAGCTACCTGTTAGCACACCTAGATCAACGCCCGTTCCCGTGCCATATGCACAGGAAAGATTCAAACTTGTGATCTGAATTGTAAATTTTGCCCCATACGATGTAACTGTGCCATTTCCATTGCTATTTTCTTGCTCTGTATGGATAACCAATTCTCCTGGATTGAGAACGGTCTAGTACCACGAGACTAAAAATCCTTGAGTACATCTTGTCCACCTTTCTCACGGCAGATATTTGATCTAGTAGTACATTGAATAAGACAAATGATCAAGAACAGCTGAGTTTGTAACTCCTATTCTGCCGTCGCTGGCTAAGCTCAGCTCCTTGGACATCCCTCCCCACGCGATCGTCATCTTCGGCGCTACCGGCGACCTTGCCCGGCGCAAGCTGCTGCCGGGGTTGCTGCGGCTGTTCCAGGCGGGGCTGATGCCGGAGTTCCGGATCGTCGGGGTCTCGATGGAGGAGATCTCGGATGCGCAGTTCCGGGGGATCGCCGAAAAGGCCTGCCGCGAGTTCGCCCGGCAGGGGTTCGGGGGCGAGGAATGGCACGAGTTCTCCGGCCGGCTCTCCTATGTGCCGCACTCGTCCCTGCCAGGGGGGCTGCGGAAGGCGGTCGACCGGGCCGAAGAGGATCTGGGCCCGGGGATGCGGGTGCTCCACTACCTCAGCGTGCCGCCGGCCGCCGCCCCCGACGTGGTCCGCACGCTGAAGGAGTGCGGGCTCGCCGAGCGCTCGCGGGTGATCATGGAGAAGCCGTTCGGGACCGACCTCGAGAGCGCCCGCAAGCTGAACGCGATGGTCCACGAGGTCCTCGCCGAGCACCAGGTCTTCCGCATCGACCACTTCCTCGGCAAAGAGGCGGCGCAGAACATCCTCGCGCTGCGCTTCGCCAACGGTCTCTTCGAGCCGATCTGGAACCGCAACCACATCGACCACGTGCAGATCGACGTCCCGGAGACGGTCGGGGTCGGCTCCCGCGCCGCCTTCTACGAGAAGACGGGCGCCTTCCGCGACATGGTCGTCACCCACCTGATGCAGATCCTCGCCTTCGTCGCGATGGAGCCGCCGACGGCGCTGGCCCCGGCGCCGATCACCGACGAGAAGAACAAGGTCTTCCGCAGCCTCCAGCCGCTCGACCCCAAGCAGGTGGTGCGCGGCCAGTACGAGGGCTACACCGAGGAGGTGGACGTGGCCAGCTCCAGCACCGAGACCTTCGTCGCCCTCCGCTGCGAACTCGACAACTGGCGCTGGAGCGGCGTCCCCTTCTACCTGCGCACCGGCAAGCGGATGGAGGAACACGCGCGGATCATCTCGATCGCCTTCCGCGAACCGCCGCAGGCGATGTTCCCCGAGCACTCGCGGGTCGGCCGCTACGGCCCCGACCACCTCACCTTCGACCTCGACGAATCCTCGCGGGTCTCGCTCTCCTTCTACGGCAAGCGGCCGGGGATGGGGATGGTGCTCGACAAGGCGAGCATGCAGTTCTCGCTCGAGGAAACGGACTACGGGGGGGAAGCGGTGGAGGCCTACGAGCGGCTGATCCGCGACGCGATGATCGGCGACCGCACCCTCTTCACCACCGCGAAAGGGATCGAGCGGCTGTGGGAGATCTCCGAACCGCTGCTGCGCGAACCGCCGCCGGTGAAACCGTATCCCCAGGGATCGTGGGGGCCGACCGAGATCGGCGCCCTGATCGCCCCGCACAGCTGGCGGCTGCCGTTCGCCCGCCGCTGGCGCGAGGCGCCGGTGCGCTCCCCGGACTAGCCGGCGAGCGCGGCGCGGATCTCGCCGATCGCCTGCTCGTTGTCGCGGAAGTGGACCGCGCTCATCCCGACCGCCTCGGCGCCCTCGCAGTTGACCTGGAGGTCGTCGATGAACAGGCAGGCCTCGGCCGGCACCCCGATCCGCTCAAGCGTCAGCTCGTAGATCCGCGCTTCCGGCTTGCGGCAGCCGACGAAGGCCGAGTCGACGATCTCCTCGAAGATCTCGTCGACCGGCAGCATCGAGCGCCAGAGCGGCTCCCACTCGCGCACGTTGTTGGTCAGCATCGCCATCTTCAGCCCGCTCGCCTGCAGCTCGCGCATCAGCGCGATCATCGGCTCGTTCGGGTCCAGAGCGCCGAAGAACATGTGGCGGAAGTGATGCAGGTGGGGACGGTGGCCGAGGATCGTCTCGAGGCCGTCGCTGAGCCGGTCGAGGAACTCGTCCTCGGTGATCTCGCCGCGCTCGAGCTTGAACAGCGGCAGCTGCTCGCCCTCCTCGAGGCCCTCGCGCATCGCCTTGCCGAGGCTTTCGGCGGAGATGCCGATGTCGTCCTGGATCGCCGCGAAGGAGGCGAGCAGCGGGGTGGTGAGGACGCCCCCGAAGTCGGAGACGATCGCCTTGATCTCAGCCATCGGCGCGGGCGACCTCGTAGGTGCCGAGTCCCTCGCGACCCTCGACCGACCAGCGGAAGAAGGCGATCTGCGAGTCGAGGCCGTGGCGGCGGACCGCGATCGAGCTGATCAGGGTGCCGGCGCCGCGCACCGGCCGCATGTCCTTGACGTCGGGCCAGAGCTCCAGCGTCGCCCGCCGCTGCACCCCGTCCTCGCCGTACTCGGTCGAGAGCAGCGCCTCCTCGAAGGCGACCGGCGCCCCGTCGGCGTCGCAGAGGACCGCCGTCACCTCCTCGTCGCCGTGGCCGGCGCCGCCCCGCGGCAGGTCCGCGGTCAGCGCCAGGAGCCCCCCGTCGGAGAAGACGATCCCGATCGACCGCCGCACGACTCTGCCCGCCTCGCTCATGCCCGGCAGCCTAATGATCGCCCTTCGGGCCGGCGCTCTAGATTGCCCTGCTCCATGCACGCCCCGGACGCGCCGACCATCCGCGACGCCGACCCCCGGCGCGACGCCGTGGCCTGCGCGGCGATCTACGCGCCGCACGTCGAGGGCAGCGCCGTCTCCTTCGAGGAGGAGGCGCCGGACGCGGCGGCGATGGCGGCGCGGATCGAGCGTTACGGAGCCAGTCATGCCTGGCTCGTCGCCGAGCGGGAGGGGAAGGTAGTCGGCTACGCCTACGCGACCGCCTTCAACGAGCGCCCCGCGTACCGCTGGAGTACCAGCGTCTCTGTCTACGTCAGCGAGGCCGCCCGCGGCGCCGGCATCGGCCGTGCCCTCTACAGCGCTCTCTTCGAGCGCCTGCACGAGCGTGGCTTCCGCATGGCCTGCGCCGGCATCACCCTGCCGAACGGGCCCAGCGTCGCCCTGCACGAGCGCCTCGGCTTCGAGCTGGTCGGCGTCAACCGCGAGATTGGCTGGAAGCACGGCGCCTGGCGCGACGTCGGCTGGTACCAGCTGGAGCTCGCCCCCGCCGGCGACGCCCCACCCGCCGAGCCACGCTGAGGACTCGTCCCAGCGAACTGCATCAACTTTTCTATCTACCAGGTGGAAAAATTGATGCAGTTCGGGGGTGGCTACCATGGGGTCATGTCAGACAACCCTGCAGCCACCGACGAAACGCTGACCGAGGAGGACGTCTACGAGGTGCTCGAGGAGGTCATCGACCCCGAGCTCGGCCTCGACTTCGTCTCCCTCGGCCTCGTCTACGACGTCAACATCGAGGGCACCGAGGTCTACGTCACCTTCACCCTGACCACCCCCGCCTGCCCGATCGGCCCCCAGGTCTCCGAGCAGATGCGCGAGTTCGTCGGCGACCTCCCCGGCGTCACCGCCGTCCACCCGAAGATGGTCTTCGACCCCCCCTGGTCCCCGGAGATGATGTCCGAGGACGCCAAGTTCGCCCTCGGATTCTGACGATTGGTGAGTTAACCCCCTATTGGGAGGTCAACTCATCATTGGCTTCGATTGGGTAAGTCGCCGCCGGAACAGAAAATGCGGAAGGCCGGCGTGCGTGCAGCCGCCGTCCTGCTCGAACCCGGCCTTTTCGGCGACGCGCTGGGAGGCGACGTTGCTCGGGAGGGTGAAGGCGACGACGTGGTCGAAGCCGAGCTCGGCGGCCCACTCGACGGCGGCTGTGGCGGCCTCGGTGGCGAGGCCCTGGCCGTGGAGGCGGGGCTCTACGCTCCAGGGAAGCTCGACCTCGGCG
>DATHFL010000053.1:0-2563 GCA_035318125.1 Solirubrobacterales bacterium
GGCTGGCGCGCGACCGGTGCTGCCGAAGGACCCCGCGCGGGTAGAGGTCGGGGAGGTCGGCATCGGCGTCGCGCCGAGCGGGCTCCGCGCGCTCCTGGTGCGGGTCCACTACCCGATCCAGCTTGCCGGACGGGTGGTCGAGACGCGGGTGCAGCTGCTGGATGGGGACGGCTCGGCGATCCGCTCCTGGACCCTGCACTAACGGCTCTCCGGCGGCCGGGTCCGCCGCCCCGACCGGCGCCACCGCTTCCCCTTCGTCCACAAAGTCGGGCTCGACCGCGGGCTCTCGATGCGGCTGCGGGTCCACGTCGTCGCCTCCGGCCGGCTCGACGTCGAGGGCGACGGCAAGCTGGAGCTGCGCTCGCGGGACCAGGCCCTCCAGGCGCTGCCGGCGACCCCCCGGGCGCACGGTCTCTGCAGCAGCATCCCGCACCTGCGGGTCAGGCCCGGGCGGTGGATCTCGGTGCCGCTGCCGGTCTGCGACTCCGCGGTCGACTGGCGCGTCCTGCAGGGGCGCACCCACGGCCGCGTCCGGGTCCGCAACGGCCGCTTCGTCTACCGGGCGCCGAGGCGCTTCCGCGGCCGCGAGGCGGCGCAGCTGGACGGCGAACCGCTGGACGCGGGCGCGCACAGCTCCGGCGCCCTCTTCCAGTACGTCCAGGTGAGCGTCGGCGCCCCGGGCGACGACACCGTCGTCCGCGCCCTGGGCGACTCGGTCACCGCCGGCTTCGGCTTCTACAGCGACGGCAGCTCGATGACGATCGGCCGCCTGCTCGAATGCCGCCCCGGCGAAAAGGACTTCGACGACGCCTGCTCGTCCAATTCGCTGAACCGGACCGACAAGGCGGCCGGGGTCGAATACGCCCCCGACTACGGCCTCGCCAACAACGTCTCCTGGGCGGCGCAGTGGGCCAACGACTTCAACGTCACGAACTACAAGAACTTCGCGATCAGCGGCTCCGAACCGGCCGATTGGGCGCCGGGGGGCGAATTCCACAAGACCACGGCGCAGATCGAGTCCGAAGACCCCGACTACGTCCTGCTGACGATGGGCGCCAACCCGCTGCTATCGGAAATGCTCTTCGGCGTCGACAACATGGGCTGCGCGGTCTATGCCGACGTCTTCGGCGGCTACCGCGAATGCGTCGAACGGGCCTTCGACGAAATCCACCTGCAGGCGAACCTGAAGAGCCTCTACACCGACCTTGTCGAGAACACCGACGCGACGATCTACCTGATGCAATACCACCTCTCGGTGCCCTCGACCGCGCTCGCCTACAGCGCCACCCAGATCGCCGAGATGGGCAAGCTGCTGAACCGCGAAATCGCCGCGCTCGCCGCCGAAGTCAACCCGCGGCGCCTGCAGGTGGTGACGCCGCCCCACTTCAACGTCGGCATCGACATCTCGCCGGTCTACCCCTCGCGCTATACCTGCTCGCGCCTCGGCTACAAAGTCGACGGCCCCAGCGTGCAGTCGACGCCGACCCAGTACGAGCTCGCGATCCTGCACCCGCTCTCCTTCTGCGAGGGCCCACTGGACAGCGAACCGCCCTGGGTGATCAGCGGCGACACCGGCATCCACCCCAGCGCAGCCGGCTACGCCCAGATGGCCTCGCAGGTGCCCCCGCCGCGCTGAGCGAGCGGGGGCGGTAACTAACGGGGTCCGTGCTTGGAGGGGCGGTGCCTGTGCCCTCGGTGGCGATGCCGCTTCTTCTTCACGCAGACGGTCCTGCCGTTGCGAATGGTCTTACTCTTGCCCTTGGGGCAGGTCTTGCGGGGAGTGACGTTGCCGGTGCCGATCACCACCTCCGGCGAGGTTGCCAGAGGGGGCGGCGGAGATGCCGGGGGGCGACAAAATTCCTCAAGGCAGGGAACCGAGCTCGGCTCCGCAAACCCTCCGTTGACCCTCGCGTCATAGACCGAGGGCGTGTCTTCGTCGCCGCCCACCAGGACATCGCCGGTGGTGAAGAAGACATCGTCGCCGCTGGAGCTGTGGCCGAAGAGGTAGTTGCCGCGAGCGCTGTGGCCGGAGGAGATCAGGTAGATGCAGCCGCCTTCGCGGGCACAGCTGCCGACTCCGGCTTCCTCCCACTCATAGACGTCGCGGACTTCGTCGGTGTCGGAGGAGACGAGGGCTTCGGTCGACTCGAAGAAGGCGCGTTTGCCGTTGGCGTGGAGGGCAGGGACGAAGCTGGCTTGGGTCAGAGGGGCGGCTACGTCGAAGATGGAGAAAGACTGCAGGGCGGCTCCACCGCTGGCCGGCGCCTTCGTCGGCGGGCAGGAGAGGCAGTCGAGCTCTTCGGCCGCTGAGTCGTAGCGGTAGACCTGTGCGAATTCGCCGGAGTCATAGCCGTCGAGGTTGGCGCGGGACTCGAAGAGGAAGACGCCGCCGTCGGGGGTGAGGCGGGAAGGGCTCCTGGCAGGCTGGCGTCTTTCCATGGCGTCGGTCCAGAGCCCGAGCCCATTGAAATGAGTTCCGTTTCCGGCAAGCACTCCTTCCACGTCTCTTTCGGTCACCGTGGCGACGAAGCTGATTGCCCCTTCCTCGGAGAGGTAGAGGTTC
>DATHFL010000054.1:0-3478 GCA_035318125.1 Solirubrobacterales bacterium
CGATGTTTTCCTCGCGGGTGCCGACGTAGAGGCCGATCAGGCCGCCGTCCACGAACTGCTGGGTGTAGGAGCCGACGGCGTAGGCCAGGCCGCGCTTCTCGCGGATCTCGCGGAACAGGCGCGACGAGGTCGAGCCGCCGAAGATGGCGTCGAGCACGCCCAGCGCGAAGCGGCGGTCGTCCCCGCGCGAGATGCCTGGGCCGCCGAAGCAGATGTGGTACTGCTCGGTCTCCTTCTGCAGGAAGCAGAGGCGGGACGACTGGTCGATCGGCGCTTCCGGCGCCGCTCCCCCGCCCTCGGCGGGAGGCCGCACCAGCTGTTCGGCCAGCTCGACGATCCGCTCGTGGCCGAGGTGCCCGGCGGCGCCGACGACGATCTGCGGCGCCGCGTAGCGGTCGCTGCGGTAGGCCTCGATGTCCGGCACCGGGATCGAGGCAATCACCTCGGGTTCGCCCAGCACCCGCCGGCCCAGCGGATGGGCGCCGAAGACCGCCTCCGCGAGCACGTCGTGGACGCGGTCCTGCGGCTCGTCGTCGTACATCGCGATCTCCTCCAGCACCACCTGGCGCTCGGAGTCGATGTCGGGGTAGGTCGGCGCCAGCAGCATTTCCGCCAGCAGGTCGAAGACCTCCTCGGTGTGCTCGTCGAGGAAGCGCGCGTGCAGGTGCGTCGTCTCCTTGCCGGTGGCGGCGTTGACCGAGGCGCCGAGCCCGTCGAAGCGCTCGGAGATCTCAATCGCCGAGTAGCGCGCGGTCCCCTTGAACAGCAGGTGCTCGAGGAAGTGCGAGACCCCGGCCTGCGCCGGGGTCTCGTTCCTGGATCCGGTCCGGACCCAGAGCCCGAGCGCGACCGAGCGGACCGAGGGAACCTCCTCGGTCACAACCCGGACGCCCGAGTCCAGCTGGGTGAGCTTGGCTCCGCTCAACTAGCCGCGGCGCTCGCGCTCACGCCCGCGACCGCGCTCCCGGTCCCGGCCACCGCGACCTCCGCGATCGCCGCCGTTGCGCCGGCCGCCGTCGCCGCCGGAACCGACCGCCGCCAGTTCCTCGGGCGATTTGCCGGCGATCGAGGGATCGTCGGTGAGGCGCAGCCCGATCCGGCCGCGCTCCTTGTCGACCTCGACCACGGTGACGTCGATCTCCTCGCCGGCTTTGAGGACGTCGTCGACGGAGTCGACCCGCTCGCCCGGCTTCACGTTGGAGATGTGAAGCAGGCCGTCGGTGCCCTTGACCAGCTCGACGAAGGCGCCGAAGGTGGTCGTCTTCACGACCTTGGCGGACTCGTAGCGGTCGCCGATCTCGGCCTCCTTGGTCATCGAGTTGATGCGGGAGACGCAGGCCTCGACGAGTTCGCCGGTCGGCGCGTAGATCCGCACCGTGCCGTCGTCCTCGACGTCGATCTCGGCTTCGAACTCCTCGCACAGCGCGCGGATCGTTTCGCCGCCTTTGCCGATCACGGCCCCGATCTTCTCCGGGTCGATCTTGATCGACTCGATCGCCGGCGCGTGCGCCGAGAGCTTCTCGCGCGCCCCGTCGATCGCCTCGGCCATCTTGCCGAGGATGAACTGGCGGCCCTTGTTGGCCTGGTCCAGCGCGTCACTGAGGATGTCGAAGGTGACGCCGGTGATCTTGATGTCCATCTGCAGGGCGGTGATGCCCTCAGCGGTGCCGGCGACCTTGAAGTCCATGTCGCCGAGGTGGTCCTCGACGCCGGCGATGTCGGTGAGGACGATGTAGTCGTCGCCCTCCTTGATCAGGCCCATCGCCACGCCGGCGACCGGAGCCGTGACCGGGACACCGGCCGCCTGCAGCGCCATCGAGGAGGCGCAGACCGACCCCATCGAGGAGGACCCGTTGGACTCGAGGGTCTCGGAGACCACCCGGATCACATACGGGAACGACTCTTCGTCGGGGATCGTCGCCAGCAGGGCGCGCTCGGCGAGGGCGCCGTGACCGATGTCACGCCGCTTCGGGCCGCGCATGAAGCCGGCCTCCCCGACCGAGAAGGGCGGGAAGTTGTAGTGGTGCCAGAACCGTTTCGTGGTCTGCAGCCCGAGCGTGTCGATCCGCATGTCCATCCGGGTCGTGCCCAGGGCAACGTTGGAGAGGATCTGGGTCTCACCGCGGGTGAAGAGCGCTGAGCCATGCACGCGCGGGGAGATGTCGACCTCGGTCTCGATCGGCCGGATCTCGTCCTGGGCGCGGCCGTCGGGGCGCTTCTTTTCGACGGCGATCGCCTTGCGGATCGTGTCCTTCTCGATCGAGTCGATCGCGGCCTTGACCTCGGCGACGCGCTCATCGTCGACCTCGCCACCCTCATGCGGGACGGCGTAGTGGCCGACGACCTCGTCCTTGACCTTGTCGATCGCCTCGTAGCGCTCGAGCTTGCCCTCGGTCGCAATCGCGTCGACCAGGGCCTTGCCGTGGGAGGCGCGAATCTCGTCGATCAGGCTCTGGTCGATTTCCGGAGCCTCGATCTCGAGCTTCTCCTTGCCGGCCTGCTGCTGCAGTTCCTCCATCGCGGCGCAGAGCTTCTTGATCTCGGCGTGGGCGATGTCGAGGGCGTCGAGGATCTCGGCCTCGGTGACGCCGGTGGCGCCGGCCTCGACCATCAGGATCGCCTCCTCGGTGCCGGCGACGATCAGGTCGAGTTCGAGCTCCTCGTGGGTCTCCTCCGGCGGGTTGACGACGAAGTCGCCCTCGTGTTTGCCGATGCGGACGGCGCCGACGTGGGCGGCGACCGGGACCGGCGAGATCGCCAGCGCCGCGGAGGCGCCGTTCATCGCCAGGATGTCGTAGGGATTGACCTGGTCGACCGACATCGGGATCGCGACCAGCTGCGTCTCGTAGTGCCAGCCCTTGGGGAAGAGCGGCCGGATCGGACGGTCGATCATCCGCGCGGTCAGCGTCGCCTTTTCGCCCGAACGTCCCTCGCGACGGAAGAACGAGCCCGGGATTTTGCCCGCGGCGTACATCCGCTCCTCGACGTCGACGGTGAGGGGAAGGAAGTCCACGTCGCGAAGGTTGCCGACGGTGGCGGTGCAGAGGACCATCGTGTCGCCGCTGCGGACGACGACGGCGCCGCTCGCCTGCTTCGCGAGTTTGCCGGTCTCGAAGGAAATCTGGCTATCGCCGACATCCGCCGAGACGCGGGTAACGTCAAACATGCTCATTGAGTTTTTTACCTCCGGCCGCCCGGTTGGCGACCCATTGCATTCAGAACTCTCGTTCTCTGTCGCACTAGAGAGTACAAGGCCGCAAGGTGGGCGCGGTCTCGCCGTGCCATAGGCGCTTTTGCAAACCAGCAGTTGACAAAAGCGCCTTCCCTAGCCGAGCCTCTCCCCCGCTTCGCCGAAGAGCGCCGGCGTCGCGGTGACCCCGGCGCGGATGCCGGTCTCGAAGTCGCGCCGCACCCGCGCCGCCACCTCCTCGGCACGGCGGTAGCGCTCGAAGCGCTCCAGGTCCAGGCCCAGCTCCTC
>DATHFL010000055.1:0-2200 GCA_035318125.1 Solirubrobacterales bacterium
GTAGTGCTGGTTCACCGCGGCGGACACCATGCCCGCGGCAAAGAAGTCAGACACCAGACCCGCGCCGGGAGCCGTAGCGATGAAGTCCCCCGCCGGGTTGGAGCTGCTGGGGCGGGCCAGGATCGTCGGCTGGCCGACCCTCGCCACCCCCTGGAACACCGTCTCAACGAAGTTGGGGTTGGCGTTGGTGCCGAACTTAGCACTGAAGATCTGGATGCAGTTCGGGCCGCACTGCGGGGTCGCCGCGGTCGCGGAGAGCGTCCCCACCGTGCTGAGACCGGCCGCCACGGTCAGCGTCGCCACGACAGCCAGCACCTTCCTCGTGATGGACATGACCAGTTCCTTTCTCGAATCACGGCCGTCCCTGCGCACGGCGGTGGTGCTGGCACTGGATTCAACGCCCGCGCCAGGCGTCGTCCCCCGCGTCCCCCCCGGCCGCGCGCGACCGTTCCTACCCGGCCTCTACGGCCTCATGCGACGGCTCTCTTGGTCAGACGTGCACCAGCAGCGGCGGCCGGTCGGCGCCGATGACCGCATGCAGGCGCAGCTCACCGATGTCGAGGTACCGGCTGGTGCACGTGTAGTTGAACCCCGCCGGGATGTTCGGCGCCCTGGAGACGGAGCCGGGGCCTTCCGGGGTGGGAGGATGAGCTATTGAGGACCTCCTTTTGCAAGGCCTCACGGCGTTTGGGTTTGGTGACGCCACCAAGCCTGCTCGTCTCGCCTGCCCGTCGCCCCCGTGTGGTCCCTGGTCTACCCCCTGGCCTACTCCCCTGATCTTTTCCTGATCTCGTGGTCGCGGTGGAGCGCGCGGAGTTCGCTCCTCGAGCCGTGGCAACTCCGGTTGTTCACCCCGGCACCGAGGCGGGTCGGCAAGCGCTACGTCGAACTCGTCGGTGTGATCGACCGCCGAGATCGCACCCCTGTGTGCCCCAGGCAGCTGCGCTCGCCGTTAGCCAGCACGATCTAGCGGTCGAGCTACGGGAGTGCGCTTGCGAGGCCTTGACGGGAGGTGACGCCAAGCTTGGCGAACACTTTGTGCAGGTGCCATTCGACGGTGCGAGGGCTGATGTACAGTCGGGCGCCGATTTCTGGGTTGGAAAGGCCCTCACCGGCGAGTCGGGCGATCTGCTCCTCCTGCGGGGTGAGCTGATCAGGTGTCTCGACGGTCCGCTTGCGTACCTTCTCGCCTGTGGCGAGCAGTTCGCGGCGAGCGCGCTCCGCGAACCCTTCCATGCCGATCGCCGTCAGCATGTCGTGGGCTGTGCGCAGCTGCTCGCGCGCGTCGAGCCGTCGGCCCTCGCGGCGCAGCCACTCGCCGTAGAGCAGATGCGCGCGGGCGAGCTCCGGACGCAGCCGCGTACGGCTCAACCGCTCGATCGCTTCGCGATACAGGCGCTCGGTGGACTCGCCCTCGCTGAGCAGCGCCTGTGAACGCGCCGCGATCCCCAGTCCCCAGTCGGTGGCGCTGGCGTTCGCGCTCTCGAGGAGTCGCGCGAGGGCGTCGGGGGCAAGCTCGGCGTTCCCGCTCCTGATGGCCGCCTCCATCAGCTCCGGTAGCGCCCAGACGGAGATGAACAGCTCGGGAGTAACGTCGCTCGCTTGCTGCGCTGCGGCCAGCGCGTCCTCGTAGCGGCCGAGGCCGTTGTAAAGGACCGCGGTCGCCCAATGCGCAAATTGGACTGCCAGCCCCTCGCCCCCGGCGGCGGCGTCCTTGATCGCGGCCTCGATCAGCGCCCAGGCCTCGGCTTTCCGTCCCCGCAAAGCGGCGAGCAACATCGCACCGTACGGGGCGATACGAGTCCCCGTCGCCTCCGTCACCGCGTCGGCCTCGACGATCACCCGCGCGGCCGCCGCCAAGTCACCGCACCACGCGACGACGATTCCTTCTCCGTTCAGGGCGATCGACAAGGGAGCGAGTGCGCCCGCGTCGCGAGCGAGTTCCATCTGACGGCTGATGAGCGCGTCCCAGCTCTCGAAGTCCCAGATCTCGACAGCGGCCGTTGAGGCCAACACGCCCCACTGGAGCCCTTTCTTCACGGACATCCCTTCGCCGCGAAACGCCCTGACGGCCCGCCTGAGCGTAGGCGCTGCCGCGGTGCGCCCCTCGCTGATCAGCAGCGCAAGGCCATCCAGCAGTAGATCGGACGGATACGGAGGCTGCGTTGGTGGTGGGGCGGACCTGGCGGCCCCGGAGACA
>DATHFL010000056.1:0-2606 GCA_035318125.1 Solirubrobacterales bacterium
GGCATCGGCCCCAAAACCGCCGAAGCGGCCGCGCAAGCTGGCATCTCCGCCGTCGGCGATCTCCTCTTCCGCGTCCCCCGCCGCCACCGCGACCTCCGCATCAGAGAGCTGGGGGACCTCCAACCCGGCGAGACCGCGACCGTCCTCGTCACCGTCCAAGGCTCCCAGCCCCGCCCCTTCCGCAAAGGCCGCCTCCGCATGGTCAGCGTAAAAGTCGGCGACGACACCGGCCACGTAAGAGCGACCTGGTTCAACCAACCGTGGATCGCGTCCAAGTTGCAGCCCGGCACCGAACTTCTCCTCACGGGCAAATACTCCGGCCGGGGTTTCGCAGTCCGTGAATGGGAGCTCGCATCTGCGGCGGGTGGCGCGAGTGTGGGGGATGCCGAGCATCCAGCGCAGGCATCCCCCATCAGCTCGCGACGGGACCCGCCGCCCGAGGGCCTGGTCCCTGTCCATCCCGCCACCGAGGCCCTCCGTCCCCAGCAGATCCGCGATTGGGCCGAGCAGGCCGTCGCGCTGACGCCCAACGCGGTCGAGGGATTGCCAGCCGAGCTGCGAGCACGGCGAGCTCTTGCGGGCATCGGTGACGCGCTTCGCGTCATTCACTTCCCGAAGTCCTTCGAGGAACTGGAACCGGCTTATGAGCGCCTCGGCTTCGAAGAGCTCTTCCTCCACCAAGCCCTCCTCGCGACCCGCAAGCGAACCCACCGCACCGCCCGCCCGGCCCCGCGGTTCGGCAAGCCGGGAGAGCTGGTGGGGAGATGGCTCGAATCGCTGCCCTTCGAGCCGACCGGCGACCAGCTCAAGGCCTTCGACGAGATCGAGAGCGATCTCGACTCCGGCGAGCCGATGCAGCGGCTGCTGATGGGGGAGGTGGGATCCGGGAAGACCGTCGTCGCGGTCTACTCGATGCTGCGGGCGCTCGAAGCCGGCTACCAGGCGGCGCTGATGGCGCCGACCGAGACGCTGGCCGAGCAGCACGCGATCACCCTCGGCGGGCTGCTGGCCGAAGAGGCGATCCCGTTCGCGCTGTTGACCGGCGCCACCCCCGCCCCGATCCGCAAACGGGCCCTGAACCAACTCGCCAGCGGCGAGTTGGGACTCATCCTGGGCACCCACGCGCTGATCGAGCCGACCGTGAAGTTCGCCCGCCTCGGCCTCTGCGTGATCGACGAGCAGCACCGCTTCGGCGTCGGCCAGCGCCGCGCCCTTGACGAGAAGGGGGTGGAGGGGATGGCGCCGCACGTCCTCCACATGACCGCGACGCCGATCCCGCGCACGCTCTCGCTCACCGCTTACGGCGACCTCGACACGACGACGCTGCACGAGCTGCCGGCCGGCCGCCAGCCGGTCGAGACGCGGCTGGTGGAGGAGGAGCAGCGCGGCGAAGCCTTCGAGTTCCTGCGGCGGCGGCTGCGCGAGGGACGGCAGGCGTTCGTCGTCTGCCCGCTGGTCACCGAGTCGGAGAAGCAGCCGGGCAAGGCGGCCGAGGTCGAGGCGGAGCGGCTGCGGGGGGGCGAGCTGCGCGAATTCCGGGTCGGCCTCCTGCACGGGCAGATGCCCTCCGCCGCAAAGGCCGAGGCGATGCGCGCCTTCGCCGCCCAGGAGACCGACGTGCTGGTCTCGACGACGGTGATCGAGGTCGGGATCGACGTCGCCAACGCGACCGTGATGGTCATCGAGGGGGCCGAGCGCTTCGGCGTCTCGCAGCTGCACCAGCTGCGCGGCCGGGTCGGGCGCGGCGAGCATCCGAGCCAGTGCTTGCTGTTCGCCGAAGAGACGGGAGAGCTGGCGCGGCGGCGCCTGGCGGCGGTCGCCGAGACGGGCGACGGCTTCAAGCTCGCCGAGGTCGACCTCGAACTGCGCGGCGAGGGGGAGATCCTCGGCACCCGCCAGAGCGGCCTGCCGCGCTTCGCCGTCGCCAAATTGCCGGAGGACGGGGCGATCCTGATGGCCGCCCGCCAGGAGGTGCTGGCGCTGCTGCGCCGCCACGGCTCCCTCTCCGACCCCGCCCTCGGCCCGCTCCTCGACGCCGCCCACCGCCGCTTCGGTACCGGCGCCGCCGACCCAATCCCCCTCTAGCGGCGTTCGTCCTTTGTACGTCGTATGGCGAACAAAGGACGAACGCCGACTAGGTTTTGGGCGTGAGGGTTATTGCCGGAGAGCTGAAGGGCCAGCGCCTGGTCGCGCCGCGGGGCTGGAAGGTGCGGCCGACCTCCGACCGCGTCCGCGAGGCGATCTTCTCGGCCCTCGGCGACCGGGTCGAGGGCGCCCGCGTCCTCGACCTCTACTGCGGCACCGGGGCGCTGGCGATCGAGGCGCTCTCGCGCGGCGCCGAGGGCGCCGTCCTCGTCGACCAGGACACCCGCCCGGCGCTCGGAAACGTCCAGCGTCTCGGCCTGGCGGAGCGGGCGGAGCTGGTGCGCGCCGACGTCGGCCGCTGGCTGGGACGGGTTTCAGACGCCCCCGCAGCGGGAAAGTTCGACCTCGTCTTCGTCGATGCCCCTTATAGACTCGCCGACCGCGTGGCCCAGGATCTCAACACCCACCTGCCCGAGCTTCTTGCCGACGACGGCCGCGCCGTGATCGAGAGCGGCGCCCGC
>DATHFL010000057.1:0-11273 GCA_035318125.1 Solirubrobacterales bacterium
CTACGTCGGCGAGCAGAAGAGCCGCGACCCCGAATCGGGGGAGGAGTACCGGATCTTCGTCAACGCGGTCTCGGCGCGCTACGGGGTCGACGTGCGGCTGATCGGCAACGTCGTCGCCAACAAACGGACCGGCCGGCTGACCGCGGTCTTCGACGAACCGGCGAAGCTGGACCCGCTGCGGGGCGAACTGCCGCACGGGCTGCCGCAGGTGCCCTTCACCAGCTTCAGGCTCAGTATCGACGGCGGTCCCAAAGCGCCCCTCAGCAGCCCGCCGACCTGCGCGACGAGCACCGCGAGCAGCGAGCTGACGCCGTGGTCCGGCAACGCGCCGGCGACGCCCTCGAGCCAGTTCAAACTCGCGACCGCCCCGAACGGGGCGCCGTGCCCGAAAACGATGGCCGAGCGCCCGTTCTCCCCCGGCTTCAGCGCGCAGCCGAAAAGCGACAGGGCCCGCGCCTTCACCCCGTTCCGGACCTTCATCTCGCGGCCGCAGGGGGAGCAGGAGCTGAAAGGCCTCGACCTCTTCCTGCCGAAGGGCGCGACGGCGAAGCTGAGGGGCGTCTCCTACTGCTCGCCGAAAGAGATCGCGAAAGCCGAAGGCCGCTCCGGCCAGGCGGAGAAGAAAAACGCGAGCTGTCCGGACAACGGCCGGATCGGCGTCGCCACCGTGAAGGCTGGGACCGGGCCCTCGCCGCTGACGATCAAGGGGACCGCCTACCTCGCCGGTCCCTACAAGGGCGCGCCGCTCTCGATCCTCGTCGTCACCCCGGCGATCGCCGGGCCCTTCGACCTCGGCAACGTCGTCGTCCGGGCGCCGCTGTTCGTCGCTTCCGAAACCGCGCGGATCCACCCGCGGACCGACGACATCCCCGACGTCTTCGGTGGCACCAAACTCGACATCCGCTCGGTCTTCCTCAACGTCAACCGCAAGAACTTCACCCTCAACGGGACCAACTGCCGCAAAGGCGCGACGACGGGGGCGATCAACGGCGGCGGCGCCAACCCGCTGCAACCGTCCGCCTACTCGTCCTTCGCGGTCTCGGCTCCGTTCAAAGCGAAGGGCTGCAAGAAGCTGAAGTTCCACCCGCGGCTGAACATCCGCCTCTTCGGCGCCACCCGGCGGGCGAAGCAGCCGAAACTGCGGGCGGTGCTGAGGGCGCGGCCGGGCCAGGCCAACATCGCCCGCGCCTCGGTTGGGCTGCCGCACGCGCTCTTCCTCGACCAGGCGAGCCTGGCGACGATCTGCACCCGGGTCCAGTTCGGCGAAGACAAATGCCCGAAACGCTCGATCTACGGGCGGGCGCGGGCCTTCTCGCCGCTGCTCGGCAAACCGCTGCAGGGGCCGGTCTACCTGCGCTCGTCCGACAACCCGCTGCCGGACCTGGTCGCCCACCTCGAGGGCCAGGTGACGATCGACCTGGTCGGGAAGATCGACAGCTTCCGCGGCGGCATCCGCACGACCTTCGGCCGGGTGCCGGACGTGCCGGTGAAGAAGTTCGTGATGGTCCTGCCCGGCGGCAGGAAAGGGCTCCTCGTCAACTCGACCAACCTCTGCGCCGAGCCGGTCAGGGCGATCATCCGCCTCAAGGCCCAGAACGGCCGCAAGGCCAACAGCCAGCCGAAGCTGCGCACCCCTTGCGGGGAAAAACAACGGAAGGGCAGGTAGTACATCAAATGGTGATATGTCACGAAAAAGTGTCACATCACTGTTTGATGTCACTGTTACCCGGGTAATAGCTCACGGAGGTACTTGAAACACCTGCCGTGCTCTGTAAGGTGTTGTGCGGGAGGGATAGTTTGGGCGCTTTCAGGGGGCGCCTCGAAAAGGAAATCGAGGAGGGAAAACTTAATGGCAAAGCGCTCGCTCGCGTTGCTCATCGTGTGTCTCGGGGCGCTGTTCGCACTGCCCGCGCTTGCGGCGGCGGACACCACCGACATCATCCAGCCGCAGAACGAAACCAGCGATCAGGGCTTCCAGTCGGGGACCTGCACGCAGGAAACGGAAGCGGGGAAAAACTGCTCGCCTGAAACCCCGAACATCTTCTTCACCACGGCAGCGGGCCATCCGCCGGTGGGCTTCACGCAGTACATAATCGCCCACGAACCGTTCACGCCGCTCCCGTCGCCGCCGTTCCCTCCGGGGAGCTTGCTGGCGCCGATCAAAGAGCCGATCAGCGAACGGACGATCAAAACGCTGCGGACGGACCTGCCGCCCGGGTTGACCGTCAACCCAGAGGCGACTCCCTCGCGCTGCAAACTGAGCGACTTCTTCTTCTCTCCTTCGGCGGGAGTCTTCGAACCGAAATGCGAAGCGGAGACGATCACCGGCGAAGAGAAGATCACCCTGGTGACCAACAAAGACGAAGTCGAAGTCGCACCCGGCTTCAAACCGCCGAAAGGGTTCGTGATCCCGCCGCAGCCGGGCGGCACCCTGGTGCCGATCTACAACCTCGAACCGCTGCCCGGGGAACCGGCGCGCCTCGGCTTCGTGATCAACAAAACCGTGCCGGTGATCCTCGAAACCGAAGTCGCGTGGGAGAGCGACTGGCACGAGAGCTTCACGATCAAACTGCCGGTGACGCCGAAAGCGGCCGAAGAACGCGGCCTCTCGACCCTGATCAGCCGTCTGGTCAGCAACGGGCGGTCCGGTGACGGAACCTATTTGACGACCCCGACCACCTGCTACGACCCGAACCTGCCCGAGTTCGAACACCTGTACTCGACCTGGTTCCGGGCCGAGAGCTACGGCGATCCGGATCCGGAATTCCCCAACGGCTCGACCGCGGTCGAGTCGAAGCTGCCGAAAGTGGGCGGCGTGCGGGTCCAGCCGACCGGCTGCGACACCGTTCCGTTCAACCCCGCGGTCGGGATCAACCCCGGGACCCCGGACGTGGACTCCCCGTCGCCGGCAACGGTGACGACGACGCTGCCGTTCGACCCGGCGACCGAAGGCGGTGACAAACAGTCGCAGTCCCACGTCCGCAAGGCGGAAGTGGCGCTGCCCAAAGGCATGGGCCTGAATCCCTCCGGGGCGCAGGGCCTCGTCACCTGCTCGGACGCCCAGTTCAAGAAGGGCGTGCGGACCTTCACCAACGAATGTCCCGCCGAGTCGGACATCGGCAACGTCGAAGTCCAGTCGCCGCCGCTGGCCGAACCGCTGGTCGGCGACGTCTACGTCGGCGAGCCGCAGAGCAACGACCCGGCCTCGGGCAACCTGTACCGGATCCTGATCGAAGCCAAGAGCGAACACGAGGGCCTCGCCGCCCGGCTCGTCGGCAACATCAAGGCCGATCCGGTGACCGGTCAGCTGACCGCGGTGGTCAACGACCAGCTGGTCGGGCCGTTCGCCGGGGTCCTGCCGAGCGGTCTGCCGCAGGTTCCGTTCAAAGAGATCAGGCTGCAGATCGACGGCTCCAAAGAGGTGCTGACGAGCCCGCCGATCTGCTCGACCGAGAGCACCAGCCTGTTCGAGCCGTGGGCACGGCCCGGCACCACCACCGGCGCCAAATCCGTCGTCACCCTGACCTCGGACCCGGCCGGCGGGGCCTGCCCGACGACGATGGCGGGGCGGCGGTTCACCCCGACCTACAAAGCCAACACCGACAGCACCAAAGGCGGCTCCTCCAGCCCCTTCCACGTCCGCATCGCGCGGGCCGACGGGGAGCAGGAGCTGAAGGTCGTCGACGTCACCCTGCCGAAAGGGCTGACCGGCAAACTCGCCGGCATCCCCTACTGCACGGAGGCGGCGATCGCGGCCGCGATCGCGAGCTCGGGCAAAGCCGAGAAGGCCGACCCGAGCTGCTCCAGCTACAGCAGGCTGGGCACGGTCACGACCCAGTCGGGCACGGGGGCGAACCCGCTGAAGCTCGGCGGCGACGCCTACCTGGCCGGGCCCTACAAGGGCGCGCCGCTCTCGCTGGTGACGGTCACGCCGGCGGTCGCGGGCCCGTATGACCTCGGCACCGTGGTCGTGCGGGTGGCGCTCCACGTCGAACCGGAAACCGCCCAGATCCATGCGGTCTCCGACGTCATCCCGGACGTGTTCGGCGGGGCGAAGCTGGACCTGCGGAACATCGATCTCGACATCGACCGGCCGCACTTCATGCAGAACCCGACGAATTGCGATCCGCTGGCGACCACGGGAGCGATCCTGGGCGGTGGGGCGGACCCGACCAACCCGGCGACGTTCAGCTCCTACGCCGTCAACGATCCGTTCCAGGCGACCGAGTGCGACAAACTCGGGTTCAAGACGAACCTGAAGGTGAAGCTCTACGGCCCGACCAAGCGGGACAAGAACCCGCGCCTGGAAGCGATCCTGAGGGCGCGGGAGGGCGACGCCAACATCGCCCGCACGGCGCTGACGATGCCGCACTCGCTGTTCCTCGACCAGGACCACATCGGGACCGTGTGCACGCGGCCGCAGCTGGCCTCCCACACCTGCCCGAAGGCCTCGGTCTACGGCTACGCGGAGGCGAGGTCGCCGCTGCTGGATGAAAAGTTGAAGGGCCAGGTCTACCTGGTGTCCTCCAACAACAAATTGCCGGACCTGCTCGCGGACCTGCGCGGCCAGGTGGAGATCTACCTGCGTGGCGTGATCAGCTCCAAGCGCGGAGGCCTGAAGACGGTCTTCAACGGCACGCCCGACGTGCCGGTGAGCAAGTTCGTCCTGCGGATGAAGGGCGGCAAAAAGAGCCTCCTCGTCAACTCGCAGAACACCTGCAGGAAGCCCCAGCGTGCGGTGTTGAACATAAAGGGGCAAAATGGGAAGAAGGTCAAGAAGAATCGGTTCAAGCTGAACGTCGTCTCCTGCGGGAAGAAGCGCTAGGCGAAGCACCGGCAGGCCGCAGGGTTCAGCAACGCAACCGTCGACAGCACCGGCGCGGATGGCCCACTAGCCTCCGCGCCGGTGCGACCGACGCTCTCAGTCCTGATCGTCGCCTGGGAGAGCGGCGACGACTTCAAGCAGACCCTTCCCGCCCTGCTGCCCGAGCTGGGTGAGGGCGACGAGCTGATCGTCGTCGAGAACAAGCCCGGCGACGGCAGCATCGAGGTGGTGCGCGAGCTGGCGCCCGCGGCGCGGATCGTCCACATGGGGCGGAACACCGGCTTCGCCGGCGGCTGCAACGCCGGCGCCGAGGCGGCGCGGGGCGACCTGCTGGTGATCCTCAACCCCGACGCGGCGCCGCAGCCCGGCTTCGGCGAGGCGATCCGCCGGCCCTGGCGCGAGGGGCGGGGGTGGGCGGCCTGGCAGGCGTTGGTCACCGACGGCGAGGGCGCGACGGTCAACTCGGCCGGCAACCCGATCCACTTCACCGGCATCGTCTGGGCCGGCGATCACGGCAAGCCGGTCGGCGAGGCGCCGCCGGCGGGCGAGGTGCCGGCGGTCTCCGGCGCTTGCCTGGCGATCCCGCTGGAGCACTGGCGCCGGGCCGGCGGCTTCCCGGGCGAGTTCTTCATGTACCACGAGGACGTCGACCTCTCGGTGCGGCTGCGGCTGGCGGGCGCACCGGTCGGGATCGAGCCCGCCGCGGTGGTCGCCCACGACTACGACTTCAGCGCCAGCGCCGACAAGTGGCGCTGGCTCGAGCGCAACCGCCTCGCCTTCCTCGTCCGCACCTACCCGGCGCCGCTGCTGGTGCTGCTGGCGCCGGCCCTGCTCGGGACCGAGCTGGCGCTGCTCCTCGTCTCCGCCGTCGGCGGCTGGGGCGGGCAGAAGCTGCGGGCCAACCTCGAATTCCTCCGCTGGCTGCCGCGCCTCCTGCGCGAGCGCCGCGCGATCCAGCACGCCCGCACCGTCAGCGCCGCCGAGTTCGCCTCCTGGCTCACCCCCGACCTCGACTCCGAGCTGATCTCGCCCCTCGTCCGCTCCCGCCCCGCGCGCCTCCTCCTGCGCGGCTACTGGCGCCTCGTGCGCCTGCTCCTGCACGCCCCCTGAACTGCATCAACTTATCCATCCAGCAGATGTAGAAGTTGATGCAGTTCGCTAGTTCGACTGGGTGATCGGGCGGATGAGGATCTCGTTGACGTCGACGTGGGGCGGCTGCTCCAGCGCGTAGACGACGGCGCGGGCGATGTCGTCGTCCTCCAGGGCACCGTTGGGGCGGTTGTCGAAGAAGGGGGTATCGACCATCCCCGGCTCGATCAGGGTGACGCGGATGCCGTGGTTGTCGTGCATCTGGCGCAGCTCCTGGCGCAGGGACTCGCCCATCGCCGTCGCCGCCCACTTGGTCGCCGAGTAGAGCGAGCCGGGCAGCGCCCGGCGGCCGGCGATCGAGCTGGTGATGAGGAAGTGGCCGTCGCCGCGCTCGAGCAGGTGGGGGAGGGTGGCGCGGATCGTCAGGGCGACGCCGTAGACGTTGGTGAGGACCATCGAGCGCCAGTGCTCGACCGACTCCTCGAGGAAGCCGCGGCTGGCCCCGAAACCGGCGTTGGCGAAGACGGCGTCGATGCGGCCGAAGCGCTCCAGCGCCGCCGCGGCCATCGCCTCGACCTCGTCCCACTCGGTGACGTCGCAGCGGACGGCGATCGCCCGCTCCTCGCCGCCCAGCTCGGCGGCGAGCTCCTCCAGATCCTCCAGCCGCCGCGCCGCCAGCACCAGGCGGTACTTCCCGGCCGCGGCACGGGCGGTGGCGGCGCCGATGCCGCTGGAAGCTCCGGTGATGAGCAGCACTGGCTGGTCGCCCATGGGCTCATTCTCGCATTCCGAATCGTCAGGGCCGGTTGCGAGGGGTCGCCGGACACTCAGCGCGAAGCGCGTCCGCCGACCCCCTCGCAACCGGCCCCCAAACGGCCTTGCGATAATCCCCTCTGCCTGTGGACCCCCAGCGGAAGCGAAAGATCCGGCTCGTCGTCGCGCTCAGCGTCGCTGTGCTGCTCGCGGTGGCGCTCGTCTACACCTCGTTCTCGGCCTCGACCGAGGCGAAGGAGCCCTCGCAGCTGATCGGCGCCAGCCCCGGCACCAGCTACGAGATGACCGGTCGCGTCGTCAAGGGCTCGATCCGCCGCGAGGGCAACGGGATCGCCTTCCGCGTCGTCGACCGCGACGGCAAGGGGAAGAGCCTGCCGGTGACCTACGAGGGCACCGTCCCGGACCCCTTCCGCGGCGGCCGCGAGATCGTCCTCACCGGGACCGTCGAGAACGGCACCTTTGTCGGCGAACCGGAAACCCTGATCACCAAGTGCCCGTCGAAGTTCACGACCAAGTCTGATGGCTAGCCTCGGCAGCGCCCTGCTGGCGCTCGCCTTCCTCGCCGCGGTGACCGCGGGCGCGCTGGCGCTTGCCGGCCGCGGCGACGAGCGCCGGCTGCGGATCTCCCGCCGCGTCGTCTACGCCTTCTGCGCGCTGCTCACCGCCTGCGTCGCGATCATCGAGATCGCCTTCGCCGGCGACGACTTCTCCTTCAGCCTCGTCGCCGAGCACTCCTCGATCGAGACGCCGTCCGGCTACAAGCTGGCGGCGATGTGGTCGAGCCAGGAGGGCTCGCTGCTGCTCTGGGCCTGGGTGCTCTCGATCGCGGCGAGCGCGGCGCTGTACGCGACGCGGAACAAGCTGCGCGAGCTGGTTCCCTGGGCGACCGCGGCGATGATGGGCGTGGCGGCCTTCTTCACCGGCCTGATGCTGTTCGCCCCCGACGTCAACCCGTTCGCGACGACGAGCCCGGTGCCCGCCGACGGGGTCGGCCTCACCCCGCTGCTGCAGCACCCGAGCATGATGATCCACCCGCCGATGCTCTACTCGGGCTACGTCGCCTTCACGGTGCCGTTCGCCTTCGCGATCGGGGCGCTGGTGACGCGCCGGCTCGACGCCGAGTGGATCCGCGCCACCCGCCGCTTCGCCCTGATCGCCTGGGCCTTCCTCGGCTTCGGCCTGCTGCTCGGCGCCCGCTGGTCCTACACCGAGCTCGGCTGGGGGGGCTACTGGGCCTGGGACCCGGTCGAGAACGCGGCGCTGATGCCGTGGCTGCTCGGCACCGCCTTCCTGCACTCGATCATGGTCCAGGAGAAGCGGGGGATACTGAAGGTCTGGAACGCCTGCCTGATCGTCGGCACCTTCTCGATGGCGCTGCTCGGCACCTTCCTGGTGCGCTCCGGCGTCCTGCAGTCGATCCACGCCTTCGGCGACAACACCGTCGGCCCCTACGTCCTGGGGCTGATCGGGGTGGTGCTGATCGGCTCGACGGCGCTGATCGTCAGCCGCCTCGACGACCTGCGCTCGCCGAAGCGGATCGACTCGCTGGCCTCGCGCGAGGCGGTCTTCCTGGTCAACAACCTGCTCCTGGTCGGGATGACCGCGGTGATCTTCTGGGGCACCTTCTTCCCGCTGATCTCCGAGCTCTTCACCGGCGAGAAGGCCTCGCTGGCGGCGCCCTGGTTCGACCGCTACACGACGCCGCTGGCGATCCTGCTGGTGCTGTTCACCGGGATCGGGCCGCTGCTCGCCTGGCGGCGGATCAGCTGGGAGTCGGCGAAGCGGGTCTTCCGGGTGCCGGCCGCGGTCGCCGCCGCGGTTGCCGTGGCGCTGGTGCTCTTCACCGACGCCGGCGACAAGCCCTGGGCGCTGGCGCTGTTCGCCTTCGCCGCCTTCGCCCTCACCGGCCTGGCGCAGGAGTTCTGGACGGGGGCGGCGGCGCGGCGCCGGCTCAGCGGCGAGCCGGGCGCGCAGGCGCTGGTCGGCCTGGTCAGCCGCAACCGTCGCCGCTACGGCGGCTACATCGTCCACGTCGGCATCGTCGTCCTCCTGATCGGCGTCGCCGCCTCCTCGAGCTTCCAAACCAACCGCGACGTCGACCTGCGGCCGGGGGAGAGCGTCGTCGTCGACGGCCGCACGATCACCTACGTGAAGCCGACCGTCGCCGTCGACGAGGAGAAGTTCACCTTCGGCTCGCTGCTGCGGATCGAAGAAGACGGCGAGGTGGTCGGCTACCTGCGGCCGAGCCAGCGCTTCTTCCGCCCGACCGGCCAGGAAACGGGGACGATCGGCAGCTTCTTCGCCGGCGAGGCGACCAGCGAGGTGGGGCTGCGGCCGGGGGCGGGGAGCGACCTCTGGATCGCCGAGCGGCCGAACATCGCCGCCGTGCAGCGGCGGGTGCGGGCGGCCGACCAGGGCTTCCGGGCCTGCATCCAGGGAGCGCCGGGGACGCCCGAGCAGTGCAAAGCGCTGCGGGCGCTCATGCTCGCCGCGCAGTCCAACCCGAGCCTGCAGGCGGGGGCGCTGGAGCAGATCACGAAGCTGCAGGGGCTGGCGGCGGAGCGGGTGGCGAGGACCTACCTGACGGACACGGCGCCCTCGACCTTCAAGGTGATCGTCGACCCGCTCGTCACCTGGATGTGGATCGGCGCGCTGATCGCGCTGGCGGGGGCGCTGATCGCGCTCTGGCCGGCGCGGGGGAGGAGGCGCGGTGCCCTCGTCCGCACCGAGGCTGACGCCCGCAAGGAAGCCAAGTACCGCGAGATCCGTGACGCCGAGCTCGACCACGCCGCGGGCAAGCTCTCCGACGAGGACTTCGCCGCGCTCGACGCCGAGTTGCGGCGGGAAGCGCTGGAGATCCTCGACCGCGAGAACGGGGGCGGCGCCAAGGCCCCCGCCAACGGCAACGGGCCCCACCCCCGTGAGCCGGAAAAAATCGAGCAAA
Source organism: Solirubrobacterales bacterium (assembly GCA_035318125.1). Classification (GTDB taxonomy): domain Bacteria; phylum Actinomycetota; class Thermoleophilia; order Solirubrobacterales; family 70-9; genus VAYN01. The sequence goes on from DATHFL010000057.1 coordinate 9,633, forward strand.
GCTAGACTTCACCGTCGTGTTCACGTTCTTCGCCATCATCCAGGTGATCCTCGCCGTCGTCCTGATCTTCCTCATCCTCCTGCACTCGGGCAAAGATGCGGGCCTCTCCGGCGCCTTCGGCGTCGGCGGTGCCGGCGGCAGCGGCGTAGGCGGTGGCTCGATGGTCGAGCGCAACCTCGACCGCGCCACGGTCGTCGTCTCCATCCTCTTCACCCTGAACACCTTCCTCCTCCTCAAGATCTAGCCCCGCCCCTCTCCACGGGCCGATCCGTCAACCCCCTCGCCGCCGACGGGCCGAAATGTCGCGCCTGGGTGGACTTTTCGTCCCGTCGGCGGGGGTGGATGCGACGTTTTGGCCCGTGGGCGTCGACATTGGGTGGGGCGCCGGCGCTTGACAAACTTTCGATCTGTGTCAAAGTGATGCACGACACGCGGGTTTTTGACAAGGAGGAGCTGTGGAGGCACACGCGGAGCACGCGCATCACCATCACCACGACGAGGTCGAGGTCAATCCGGCGGCGTGGACCGACGGCAAGCGCTACGCCTGGCTGCTGGGGATCATGGTCCCGCTGGCGCCGTTCTTCGCCTGGTTCTACTGGGAGCTGACGGGGTTCGGCGGCTTTTGGTTCCTCGGCCCGGTCCTCGTCTTCGTCCTCTTCCCGCTGCTCGACATCGCGATCGGGATGGACCCGACCAACCCGCCCGACAGCGTCCTCAAGTTCCTCGAGCAGGACCGCTACTACCGCTGGTGCACCTACCTCTTCATCCCGATTCAGTACGCGGGGCTCGTCTTCGCCTGCTGGATGTGGTCGAGCGGCGACCTGACCCTGGTCGAATCGATCGGGCTGGCGCTGACGATGGGGGTGGTCGGCGGGATCGCGATCAACACCGCCCACGAGCTCGGCCACAAGCGCGCCAACTCCGAGCGCTGGCTCAGCCGCGTCGCCCTCGCGCAGACCGGCTACGGCCACTTCTTCATCGAGCACAATCGCGGCCATCACGTCAAAGTCGCCACCCCCGAGGACCCCGCCAGCGCCCGGCTGGGGGAGAGCTTCTGGGCCTTCCTGCCGCGGACCGTGGTCGGCAGCCTGCGCTCGGCCTGGGAGCTCGAGGGCGTCCGGCTCGACCGCCTCGGCAAGCCGCACTGGAGCCTCCACAACGACGTCCTCAGCGCCTGGGCGATGACCGTCCTCCTCTTCGCCGGCCTGGCGATCGTCTTCGGCCCGGTCGTCCTGCCCTACCTGGTGGCGCAGGCGGTGATCGGTTTCTCCCTGCTGGAGGTCGTCAACTACCTCGAGCACTACGGGCTGCGGCGGCAGAAGAAAGAGGACGGCCGCTACGAGCGCTGCCTCCCCGAGCACAGCTGGAACAGCAACAACGTCGCCTCCAACGTCCTGCTCTACCACCTGCAGCGCCACAGCGACCACCACGCCAACCCGACCCGTCGCTACCAGGCCCTGCGCCACGTCGAAGAGGCGCCGCAGCTGCCGACCGGCTACGCCGGGATGATCGTGCTCGCGCTCGTGCCGCCGATCTGGCGGCGCGTGATGGACCATCGCCTGCTCGAGCACTACGACGGCGACGTGACGCGCGCGAACATCCAGCCGCGGGCGCGCAAGCGGGTGCTCAAGCGCTACGGCA
>DATHFL010000058.1:0-3301 GCA_035318125.1 Solirubrobacterales bacterium
ACCTGCTGCTTGCGCTCGCGGAGCAGAAGTCCGGCGTCTCCGATCTGCTTCCCGACCGGGCGGCGCTGGTCAGCGCGATCTCCGATGTCCGGGGCCCGCACCGGGTCACCTCCCCCAACCCGGAGGACACCTTCGGCGCCCTCGAGAAGTACGGCCGCGACCTGACCGCCGAGGCGGAGGCGGGGAAGCTCGACCCGGTGATCGGACGCGACGAGGAGATCCGCCGGGTGATCCAGGTCCTCTCCCGCCGGACCAAGAACAACCCGGTGCTGATCGGCGACCCCGGCGTCGGCAAGACCGCGATCGTCGAGGGCTTGGCGCAGCGGATCGTCAAGGGCGACGTGCCCGAGAGCCTCCGCGACCGGCGGGTGATCGCGCTCGACATCGGCTCGCTGCTGGCCGGCTCCAAATACCGGGGCGAGTTCGAGGAACGGCTGAAAGCGGTGCTCTCCGAGGTGCAGGAAGCGGCGGGCCAGATCGTCCTCTTCCTCGACGAGCTGCACACGATCGTCGGCGCCGGCGCCGCCGAGGGCGCGGTCGACGCCGCCAACCTGCTGAAGCCGATGCTGGCCCGCGGCGAGCTGCGCGCGGTCGGCGCCACCACGCTCGACGAGTACCGCAAGCACATCGAGAAAGACGCGGCCCTGGAGCGGCGCTTCCAGCCGGTGCTGGTCGGCGAGCCCGACCTGGGCGACACGATCGCGATCCTGCGCGGGCTGAAACCGCGCTACGAACAGCACCACGGCGTCCGCATCGCCGACTCGGCGATCGTCGCCGCCGCGACCCTCTCGGAGCGCTACATCGCCGACCGCTTCCTCCCCGACAAGGCGATCGACCTGGTCGACGAGGCCGCCTCGCGGCTGAAGATCGAGATCGACTCGGTGCCGACCGAGATCGACGAGGTCGAGCGGCGGGTCCAGCAGCTGGAGATCGAGCGCGAGGCGCTGAAGAAGGAGACCGACGAGGCCTCGAAGGCGCGGCTGGAGGCGCTCGAAGGCGACCTCGCCAACCTGCGCGAGGAGGCGGCCGAGCTGCGGACGCGCTGGCAGAACGAGAAGGAGCCGCTGGAGGCGATCAAGGGGGCGCAGACCGAGCTCGAGCAGGCGCGGCTGGAGATCGAGCGGGCCGAACGCGAGGCCGACCTGGAGCGCGCCGCCGAACTCAAGTTCGGCCGCATCCCCGAGCTGGAGGCGAAGGTCGCCGAGCAGGAGGCGCGGCTGCGGGAGCTGCACGCCGGCGGCGAGGTCCTGCTCGCCGACGAAGTCGCCGAGGAGGACGTCGCCGAGGTGGTCGCCAAATGGACCGGCATCCCGGTCAGCCGGCTGATGGAGGGCGAGGTGCAGAAGCTGATCCAGATGGAGGAGCGGCTGCACGACCGGGTGATCGGCCAGGACGAGGCGATCGCCGCGGTCTCCAACGCGCTGCGGCGCTCGCGCGCCGGGCTCTCGGACCCGAACCGGCCGATCGGCAGCTTCCTCTTCCTCGGCCCGACGGGGGTCGGCAAGACCGAGCTGGCGAAGGCGCTGGCCGAGTTCATGTTCGACTCCGAGCAGGCGATCGTCCGTCTCGACATGTCCGAGTACATGGAGAAGCACACGGTGGCGCGGCTGATCGGCGCGCCGCCCGGCTACGTCGGCTACGAGGAGGGCGGGCAGCTGACCGAGGCGGTGCGGCGCCGGCCCTACGCGGTGGTGCTGCTCGACGAGATCGAGAAGGCCCACCCCGACGTCTTCAACACGCTGCTGCAGATCATGGACGACGGCCGGCTGACCGACGGCCAGGGGCGCACCGTCAGCTTCACCAACACGGTCCTGATCATGACCTCGAACGTCGGCTCCGACCGGATCGTCGGCGAGGCGGTCGACGAGAAGATCCGCGAGGGGATCGAAGAGGTGCTGGCGGCGACCTTCAAGCCGGAGTTCCTCAACCGGATCGACGACACGGTGATCTTCCACCGGCTCTCGAAGCAGGACATCGGCCGGATCGTCGAGCTGCAGGTCGAACAGCTGGTCGGGCGGGTGCGCGAGCGCGGGATCGAGATCGAGCTCAGCGACGAGGCGCGGACGCTGCTCGGGAACCTCGGCTACGACCCCACCTACGGGGCGCGACCGCTGAAGCGGGTGATCCAAAAGCAGCTGGTCGACAGGCTGGCGCTGAAGATCCTCGAGGGCGAGTTCGGTGAAGGCGACGTGGTCCAGGTCGACGCCCGCGACGGCGAGATCGCCTTCGAGCAGGCTGGGTCGCCGGCTGCAAGCGCGGCCTAAGCGCTTTAGGGCTCAAATTCCCGGCGCCAGCTGCCGAAACAACATCAGGACATAGGTGCTCTTTAATTGTCTGGTTGAAGCTAGGCAGCGGGAGAGAACCTCTAGAGCCGATGGACCCAGATCTGACCCCGATAAACGCGCGTCCCAAGCGCCGCCCGCCCGAGGCCGTCGAGGACCTCGCGCTGGCGCTGCGCGAGCACCTGATCTGGCCGCTCGAGGACCGCTTCCTCGCCCTCGGCGACGCCGGCCGGGCCGCGGTCGCCGGCGGCGCGGTCGTGCTGGCCCTGGGGATCGGGATCGGCGGCTACTCGGTGGTCAGCTCGGATGGCTCGGAGCCCGCGGCGGCGCCGGTCGCGGTGGCGACCCAGCCCGTGGCGAGCCCGGCGCCGGCGCCTGAGCCGAAGCCCGAGCCGGAGCCGACCCTGCAGGGCGCCGCTCCCGTCTTCAAGGCGCCGAGCGAGGACGAGTCGAAGGTCGGCGGCTCGGAGGCCGTCGAATCCTCCGCCGCGAGCGGCGCCAACACCGGCAACCCCGCCACCGACACGATCTCCTCCTCCCCCGCCGCCGGCGCCACCGCGGCCTCCGCCTCGACCTCGGCCGAGGCCGTCGAGGGGCCGCCGGCCGGTCCCGCCGCGGTCGCCGTCGCCCGCAAGTTCGCCGGCGCCTTCGTCGTCTACGAAACCGGCGGCGACGAGAGCACCGTCCGCAAGGCCTTCGCCGCGACGGCGACCCCGCAGCTGACCAGGGCGCTGCTGAAACGGCCGCCGCGCCAGCCGGCCGGCGTCAAGGTGCCGAAGGCGAAAGTGCTGAACGTCGTTCCCGCCCCCTCGCACGGCGAGGTCTACCCGCTCAGCGTCTCGCTGCTGCGGGTCGGCGCGACCAGCGAGCTGCGGCTGGAAATGGAACAGCTGAAAAACAAAGAGTGGCGCGTCACCAACGTCCTCGGCTGATGGAGCACGCGCGCAAGATCAGAGCGGCGGTGGCCGCCGCAGCCGCCTCCGCGGCGCTGGCGGTGCCGGTCGCCGTCGCCCAGGCCG
>DATHFL010000059.1:0-2064 GCA_035318125.1 Solirubrobacterales bacterium
GGGCGCGCACGCTCGACCATCCGCTTGGCGGACTTGATGTTCTGCGCGTGGTTGAGGTCGACCAGCCGCTTCATGACGAAGGGCTTGAACAGCTCCAGCGCCATCTGCTTGGGCAGACCGCACTGGTGCAGCTTCAGCTGCGGGCCGACGACGATGACCGAACGGCCCGAGTAGTCGACGCGCTTGCCGAGCAGGTTCTGGCGGAACCGGCCCTGCTTGCCCTTGAGCAGGTCGCTCAGGGACTTCAGGGGACGGTTGCCCGGGCCGGTGACCGGCCGGCCGCGACGGCCGTTGTCGAACAGCGCGTCCACGGACTCCTGGAGCATCCGCTTCTCGTTGTTCACGATGATCTCGGGGGCGCCGAGGTCCAGCAGACGCTTCAGCCGGTTGTTCCGGTTGATCACGCGGCGGTACAGGTCGTTCATGTCGCTGGTCGCGAAGCGGCCACCGTCGAGCTGCACCATCGGGCGCAGGTCCGGCGGGATGACCGGGACGCAGTCCAGCACCATGCCCATGGGCGAGTTGCGGGTCTGCAGGAACGCCGCGACGACCTTCAGCCGCTTGAGGGCCCGCAGCTTGCGCTGGCCCTTGCCGCTGCGGATGGTCTCGCGCAGCGAGACGGCCTCGGCGTCGAGGTCGAAGTCGGCGAGCAGCTTCTGCAGCGCCGCGGCACCCATGCCGCCCTCGAAGTACTCACCGAAGCGGTCGCGCAGCTCGCGGTAGAGGCCCTCGTCCGCGATGAGCTGCTTGACCTCCAGCTTGCGGAAGGTGTCGAGCACCTCCTCGAGGCGGTCGATCTCCCGCTGGGAGCGGTCGCGCAGCTGGCGCATCTCGCGCTCGCCGCCCTCACGCACCTTGCGGCGGACGTCGGACTTGGCGCCCTCCGCCTCGAGCTCGGCGAGGTCGGTCTCCAGCTTCTGCTGGCGCGCCTCGACGGTGGCGTCGCGCTGCCCCTCGAGGTTCGACTTCTCGGCGCTGATCTCGGCCTCGATGGTCGGGAGGTCGCGGTGCCGCGCCTCGTCGTCCACCGTGGTGATCAGGTAGGCCGCGAAGTAGATGATCTTCTCGAGGTCCTTGGGCGCCAGGTCGAGCAGGTAGCCCAGGCGCGAGGGGACGCCCTTGAAGAACCAGATGTGGGTGACCGGCGCGGCCAGCTCGATGTGGCCCATCCGTTCCCGCCGCACCTTGGCGCGGGTCACCTCGACGCCGCAGCGCTCACAGATGATGCCCTTGAACCGGACGCGCTTGTACTTGCCGCAGTAGCACTCCCAGTCCCGGGTGGGACCGAAGATCTTCTCGCAGAAGAGGCCATCCTTCTCCGGACGCAGCGTCCGGTAGTTGATGGTCTCGGGCTTCTTCACCTCACCGTGCGACCACTGGCGGATGTCGTCGCCGGTGGCAAGGCCGATGCGCAACTCATCGAAGAAGTTGACGTCGAGCAACGTGATGACCCCTTTCCGGGGCTAGTTCTTCTCTTATGTCAAAGGTTGGGGTGCCGGCCGGCCCGAAGGCCGGCCGGCTACCGATCAGACGTCCTCGACGCTGGAGGGCTCGCGGCGGCTGAGGTCGATGCCCAGCTCCTCCGCGGCCCGGAAGACCTCGTCGTCGGTGTCGCGCAGCTCGATCGCCTGCCCGTCGCCGGAGAGGACCTCGACGTTCAGGCAGAGCGACTGCAGCTCCTTGAGCAACACCTTGAACGACTCCGGGATGCCCGGCTCGGGGATGTTCTCGCCCTTGACGATCGCCTCGTAGACCTTGACGCGGCCCAGGATGTCGTCGGACTTGATGGTGAGCAGCTCCTGCAGCGCGTACGCGGCGCCGTAGGCCTGCATCGCCCAGCACTCCATCTCGCCGAAGCGCTGACCACCGAACTGCGCCTTACCACCCAGCGGCTGCTGCGTGATCATCGAGTAGGGGCCGGTCGACCGGGCGTGGATCTTGTCGTCGACCAGGTGGAGCAGCTTCAGGATGTAGACGTAGCCCACCGAGATCGGCTCGGGGAAGGGCTCCCCGGAGCGGCCGTCGAAGAGCCGGGCCTTGCCCGTGGGCTCGACCATCCGGTTG
>DATHFL010000060.1:0-6843 GCA_035318125.1 Solirubrobacterales bacterium
TGGGAGGACCCCGGCGCGGGGTTCACGGCCGTGATCCAGCTGGGGACGATGGCGGCGGTCCTGCTCTACTTCCGCGCCGACCTCTGGCGGATCGCCTCGGCCTGGCTGCGGGAGCTGCAAACGCCGATCCGCTCCGCCTCCTCCGACGCCCGGCTCGGCTGGTTCATCGTCCTCGGCACGATCCCGATCTGCATCTTCGGCTTCGCCTTCAGCGACCAGATCGAGTCGAGCGCCCGCGACCTCTACCTGATCGGCTCGGCGCTGATCGTCTTCTCCTTCGTGATGCTCGCCGCCGAGCGCTACGGCTCCCGCCGTCGCCACCTGGACAAGATGGGCGCCCGCGACGGGATCGCGATCGGCTTCGCCCAGGCGCTGGCCCTGATCCCCGGCGTCTCCCGCTCGGGGGCGACGATCTCCGCCGGCCTCCTGCGCGGCTTCGACCGCGTCGACGCGGCCCGCTACTCGTTCCTGCTCTCGGTCCCGGCCGTCGTCCTCAGCGGCCTCTTCGAGCTGCGCAAGATCGGCGGCGAGGGCGATGCGCCGGTTGGCGCGACGGCGATCGCCACGGTCGTCGCCTTCGTCGCCGGGTATCTCTCGATCGCCTGGCTGCTGCGCTACCTGACCACCCACTCGCTCCGCGGCTTCGTCGTCTACCGGCTGGCGCTGGGGGCGTTGGTGCTGGCGCTGGCGGCGAGCGGCGCGATCAGCTAGCGCGCCCGCCGCCTTCTGCGGGGCGTTCCCGCAAATTCGGGGTACCCGCTTCGCGACCCGTGAAAATCCTGTGAACGCAGGCGGTTTGCGCCTCCGGGCTGCATACAATCCGGCCATCCGCATCGCAGTGATCGACACCGACAGCGGCTTCGTCACCGTTCTCGCCAAGCGCGCCGAGGCGGCCGGCTGGCAGTTGCGACAGGCCGGCGGCGCCGTGCCCCCGCAGGAGCTGGTGGCGATGAAGCTGAACGCGATCCTGGTCGACCCCGCCGTCCTCGGCGACGAAGGCTGGAGCTACCTGGAGCGGCTCTGCCGGGAGCTGCCCGACCTCGGCCTGGTCGTCTGCACCGGTCGCTCCACCGTCGCCCAGCGGGTCCGCGGCCTGCGGCTCGGGATCGACGACTGGATCGCCAAGCCCTGCCACCCCGAGGAGGCGATCGCCCGCATCGAAGCGATCTCGCGTCGCCGCCGCAGCCGCAGCGAGCTGGAGGCCGAGTCGCTCGTCGCCGGCGAGCTGGAGGTCCGCCCGGACAAGTTCCAGGCCTTCGTCGGCGGCCGCAGCCTCGACCTCACCCGGCGCGAGTTCGAGCTGCTGCAGCTGCTCGCCGGCGCCAAGGGGCAGGTCCTCGAGCGGGAGGCGATCTACCAGCGGGTCTGGGGGTACGCGATGGCGCACGGCGACCGCTCCGTCGACGTCTTCATCCGCAAGCTCCGCCAGAAGCTCGACAAGCACTCGCCGAGCTGGTCCTACATCCACACCCACTTCGGCGTCGGCTACCGCTTCGACCCCGAACCGGCCGGGATCGTCGAGGAGGAGCTGCGCCCGGCTGAGCCCGAGGCGGAGCCCAAGCGGTCCTCCGGGGCCAAGCACGCCGTCGCAGCCCCGTAGCCGTCGCGGCCCGGCGCCGCTTTCACATCTTTTTCACACCTTCGACACAGGGGCGTAACAAGCTGCGCCCTGGCCGTTGCGAGGTTGCCGGCAACTGCGAACAACCCAAGGAGAGAGTGTGACCAGCTCTAAGTGGCTAGTGGCGATCAGTACTGCGGCCGTCCTCATGGTCGGCGTTGCCGCCTGCGGCAGCGATGACGAAACCGGCGGCAGCGGAGGCGGAGACCTCTCGGGCTCGATCCGCATCGACGGCTCCAGCACCGTGGCCCCGCTGACCGAAGCGGTCGCGGAGCAGTTCATGGCCGAGAACTCCGGCGTCCGGATCACCGTCGGGACCTCCGGCACCGGCGGCGGCTTCGAAAAATTCTGCGCCGGCGAGACCGACATCAGCGACGCCTCGCGGGCGATCGAGCCCGAAGAGGAGCAGGCCTGCAAGAAAGAGGGGGTCGGCTACGAGGAGGTCCACGTCGCCACCGACGCGCTGACGGTGATGATCAACAACGAGAACCCCGTCTCCTGCCTCACCGTCGACCAGCTCTCCGCCGTCTGGGGCGCCGACTCCAAGATCAGCAACTGGAGCGAAATCCCGGACCTGAAAGAGGACTTCGACGAGGAGCTGGCGCTGTTCGGCCCCGGCACCGACTCGGGGACCTTCGACTACTTCACCGAAGCCATCAACGGTGAAGAGGGCGTCAGCCGCAAGGACTACAACAACGTCGGCGAGGACGACAACGCCACCGTCAAAGGCGTCGAGGGCTCGCCCGGCGGCATGGGCTACGCCGGCTTCTCCTTCTACACGGAGAACGAAGGCAGCCTGAAAGCGCTCGAAGTCGACAACGGCGAGGGCTGCGTGCCGCCGGCGGTCGAGACCGCCCAGGACGGCAGCTACGCGCCGCTCAGCCGGCCGCTGTTCGTCTACCCGAGCGAACAGGCGCTGAAGAAGCCCGAGGTCAAGGCCTTCATCGGCTACTACCTCGAAAACGTCAACTCGGTCGCCGAAGCGCTCGGCTTCGTGCCGCTGACCGGGGAACAGCAGGCGGAGGCGGAAGCGGCCGCCGAAAAGATCGGCGCCTAGACGTGCTGCAGGCCGAGAGCAAGCGCTACGGGGAGCGAGCGATCAAGTGGTTGCTCACCCTCTGCGCGCTGCTCTCGGTCCTCACCACCACCGCGATCATCATCTCCCTGATCGGCCCGACGATCGGCTTTTTCGAAATCGTCCCCGGCAGCGAATTCTTCTTCAGCTTCGATTGGACGCCCCAGTTCGAGCCACCCAGCTTCGGCGTGCTCGGGGTGGTGGCGGGGACCGTCAACGTGGTCATCTGGTCGATGCTCGTCGCGATCCCGCTCGGCCTCGCGACGGCGGTCTACCTGAGCGAGTACGCGTCGCCGCGGGCGCGGAAGACGATCAAGCCCGTCCTCGAGGTCCTCACCGGCATCCCCACCGTGGCGATCGGCTTCTTCGCGGTCAGCTTCATCCTCCCGGAGATCATCGTCCCGCTCTGGCCCGGCCAGTTCCTCGGCGGAGCGAACGGCAAACCCTTCATGGCCCTGGCTGCCTCCCTGGGCATCGCCCTGATGGTCGTGCCGATCATCGCCTCGCTCTCCGACGACGCGATGAGGGCGGTTCCCCGCGGTCTGCACGACGGCGCCTACGCCCTCGGGGCGACCAAAGTCAAGGTCGCGACGCGGGTGATCTTCCCGGCGGCCCTGTCGGGGATCGTCGCCTCCGTGGTGCTGGCGATCTCGCGCGCAGTGGGGGAGACCATGATCGTCCTCCTCGCCGCCGGCAATACCCCCAACCCGACGCTGAACCCGGTCGAATCGGTGCAGGTGATGACCTCCTACATCGCCACCACCGCCACCGGTGACATCGCCACCGGCTCGATCGACTACAAATCGGTCTTTGCCGTCGGCGCCGTCCTCTTCGTGATGACGCTGATCATGAACGTGGTCAGCATCCGTCTCGTGCACCGGTACCGCGAGGTGTACGAGTGACGGAGGCGGGCGGGGCCAGCGCTCCGCGCAACCGCCTCGCCGTGGCCGGTGCCCGCGCCACCACCGAGGCGATGTTGCGCAACCAGCCGCGAGGCGACGTCATCCGCAACACCGTGTTCGCCGGGCTCCTCCTCCTCGCCGTCGTCATCGCCCTCGCCGGGTTGCTGGCGCTGATCCTCCAGGCCCTGACGAAAGGCTCGTCGGTGATCAGCCCCGACCTCGTCAACAACCCGCCCTCCACGGCCTTCCCCGACAAAGCCGGCTACCGCCCGGCGATCATCGGCTCGCTGCAGCTGATCGCGGGCGTGCTGCTCTTCATCGTGCCGGTGGGCGTCGGCGCGGCGCTCTACCTGGAGGAGTACGCCGACAAGTCGCGCTGGTGGAACACCGTGATCGAGGTCAACATCCAGAACCTGGCGGCGGTCCCCTCGATCATCTACGGGATCCTCGGCCTCGCCTTCATCGTCCGCGGGCCGCTCGACCTCGGCTTCATCCTCGTCGCCGGCTCGCTGACCCTGGCGCTGCTGGTCCTGCCGATGGTGATCATCGCCTCGCGCGAGGCGCTGCGGGCGGTGCCGGACTCGATCCGCCAGGGCTCGCTGGCACTGGGGGCCACCGAGTGGCAGACGATCCGCCGGCAGGTGCTTCCGGCGGCGATACCGGGGATAGCGACCGGGATCATCCTCGCCGTCTCCCGCGCGATCGGCGAGACCGCGCCGCTGCTGCTGGTCGGGGCGACGGTCTTCATCACCTTCGACCCGACGCCCTTCGGCAGCGACGGCTACTCGGCGATGCCGGTGCAGATCTTCAACTACGCGCTGCGCCCGCAGGAGGAGTTCCAGGCGCTGGCGGCGGCGGGCATCATCGTCATGCTGGTGGTCCTGCTGGCGATGAACTCGTTCGCGATCTGGCTGCGAAATCGCTACGAGCAAAGGTGGTAGGTGATCTACTTTGAGAGGACAGATGGCCGGGGACGAGATCAGACCTGAGGCGGCGAGGCAGGCGCGGGAAGACGCTGCCGGGCGCGCGGCGATCGCGGTGCGGCCGGAGTTCCGCACCGGCGCCGGCGCCCTCGCGAAGGAGGAGGTCTTCGAGCTGAAGGGCATCGAGGTCCTCTACGCCGGCGTCTCCGCCGTCAAAGGCATCTCGATGGAGATCGGCCGCAACGAGGTGACGGCGCTGATCGGCCCCTCCGGCTGCGGCAAGAGCACCCTGCTGCGCTGCCTCAACCGGATGAACGACCTGATCCCCAGCGCCGAAGTGAGGGGGGAACTGCTCTACCGCGGCGAGGACCTCTACGGGCCCACCGTCGACCCGGTCCAGGTCCGCAAGCTGATCGGGATGGTCTTCCAGAAACCGAACCCGTTCCCGAAGTCGATCTACGACAACGTCGCCTTCGGCCCCCGCATCCTCGGCCGCAAGGAGGGCCTCGACGAGACCGTGGAGAAAGCGCTGCGGGGCGCCGCCCTCTGGGACGAGGTCAAGGACCGCCTCGGCGACAACGCCTTCGGCCTCTCCGGCGGCCAGCAGCAGCGGCTCTGCATCGCCCGCTGCATCGCGGTCGAGCCGGAGGTGATCCTGATGGACGAGCCCTGCTCGGCGCTCGACCCGATCTCGACCGGGAAAATCGAGGACCTGATGATCGAGCTGAAAGAGCGGTACTCGATCGTAATCGTCACTCACAACATGCAGCAGGCGGCGCGGGTGTCCGACCGGACCGCCTTCCTGATGGTCGAGCTCGACGCCACCGAGCACACCCGCTGGGGCCGGCTGGTCGAGTACGACGTGACCGAGAAGATCTTCACCAACCCCACCGACAAACGCACCGAGGACTACGTCTCCGGGAAGGTGGGCTGATGGCCGAAAGCGTCCGCGTGTACTACCAGGAGGAGCTGGACCGGCTCGAGGCGAGCGCGCTGGGCGGGCTCGACCTCGTCCACACCGCCCTCGGGCGGACGATGGAGGCGGTCGAGCACCAGGACGTCGAGCTGGCCCAGGTCGTGATCGCCGACGACGACCGGATCGACGGCCGCTACCTGGAGGTGCACCAGGCGCTGATCACGCTGCTGGCGACGCAGTCGCCTGTGGCCACGGACCTGCGGCTGATCTCGGCCCTGCTGCACGTGCTGAAGAGCATCGAGCGGATGGGCGACCAGTGCGTCAACGTCTGCAAGGTGATCCCGCTGACCGGTACCGAGGCGCCGGCCGACCCGGAGATGGTGAAGCTGATCCTCGGCATGGGCGAGCACACGCGGCCGCTGATCATGCAGGCGAAACGGGCCTTCGAGGAGCGCGACGTCGAGATGGCGCGCGACCTGGTGCGCCGCGACGACGTCGTCGACGAGCTCAACCGCGAGTGCTTCCGCCTGGCCCTGGAGATCGGCGACGACGCCGACAAGCGCGAGTGGGCGATGACGATGCTGCTGGCGGCGCGGGCGATCGAGCGGGTGGGGGACAACGCGGTCGACATCGGCGAGCAGGTCGCCTTCGTCGTCACCGGGTTGTTCCGCGAGTTCGAGGACGCCTCGCACCCTTCGTAAGGACCGAGATTCGGTAGCGCTGGGCGCCCAAGGGTGTCCTGCGCTGGATGCTCGGACACCCTTGGGCGAACTCGGGCGGTTGTGAGGTCCGGTTCAGATCCGACGTGGCTGGGAACATGCAGGGATACGCCTGTGACGCTTTGCGCTGCCATAGATATCGGTTCGAACACGACGCGGTTGCTCGTGGCCGAGCCCGTGGACGGGCAGCTGAAGAAGACGATGGAGCAGCGGGCCTATACGCGGATCGGCAAGGCGGTCGACCGCGAGGGGGCGATCGAGCCGGAGAAGATCGAAGAGGTGGGGGAGGTCGTCGGCACGCAGGTGCGGCTGGCGCGGGAGCTCGGAGCGGAGGAGATCCGCGCCGTCGCCACCGCGGCGATCCGCGAGGCGGCCAACGGCGAGGCGGTGGCGGAGGCGATCGGCCACTCCGCCGGCATCCCGATCGAGGTCCTCCCCGAGGAAGAGGAGGGGCGACTGTCCTTCATCGGCGCGACCAAGACGCTCGGCCATCCCGTCGAGGGGCTGATCGGCGTCGTCGACGTCGGCGGCGGCTCGACCGAGGTCATCCTCGGCACCGTCTCCGGCGGCGTCCAGAGCGTCCGCTCCTGGCCGGTCGGCTCCGGCAACCTGGCCGACGAGCTGATCTCCTCCGACCCGCCCTCGGCGGCGGAGGTCCGCCGCGCCCGCGACCGCATCGACGACATCTTC
>DATHFL010000061.1:0-7417 GCA_035318125.1 Solirubrobacterales bacterium
ACGAGGCGAGGCCCCGGTGAGTCACCGGGATCCCCGCCGCCGCCGGCGCGGCGATGGCGGCCGACACGCCGGGCACGACCTCCACCGCGAGGCCGGCGCGCGCGCAGCAGAGGGCCTCCTCGCCGCCGCGGCCGAAGACGAAGGGGTCGCCGCCCTTGAGGCGGACGACGCTCCTGCCGTCGCGGGCGGCCTCGATCAGCCGCTCGCCGATCTCCTCCTGCGGGACCGAGGGAACGCCGGGCTGCTTGCCCACGTAGACCAGCTCGGCGTCCGGGCGGGCCCTGGCGAGGGCGCCGGGCGGGATCAGGCGGTCGTAGAAGACCGCGTCGGCCCCGGCGATCAGCTCCAGCGAACGCGCGGTCATCAGACCGGGGTCGCCGGGCCCGGCGCCGACGAGGTAGACGACTCCCGCCCTCGCCGACGGGCCGTTTTGTCCAATTCCTGACGCCGACGGGCCTTTATGTCTTTCTGTATGAGTCATTTCGTCCCGTCGGCCTCGGCCCTGTCGAGGAGGTCGCGGGCGCCGGCGTTGAGGAGGCGCTGGGCCAGTTCGGCGCCGGCGAGGCTTGGCTCGTCGGCGCTCGCTTCGATGCGGTCGCGCAACCACTCGCTGCCGTCGGGGAGGCCGACGAAGGCGTCGATCGTCATCTCGGTGCCGTCGGCCTGGGCATGGACGCCGAGGGGGGTCGCGCAGGTCGCCTCCAGCAGGGTGACGACGGTGCGCTCGGCGGTCAGCTCGCGCATCGCCCGCAGGTCGTTGACGTCCATCGCCGCCTGGTTGGCAACCGTGTCCTCCGCCCGCACCTGCAGGGCCAGCGCGCCCTGGCCGGCGGCGGGGACCATCTGCTCGCTCGGCAGCCGGAAGCCGATCTCCTCCTCGCGTCTCAACCGCCGCAACCCGGCGGCGGCGAGGACGATCGCGTCGAGCTCGCCGCCGGCGAGCTTGCGCAGGCGGGTGTCGACGTTGCCGTGCAGCTCCTCGACCTGCAGGTCGGGACGGGCCGCCAGCAGCTGGGCACGGCGGCGCAGGCTCGCGGTCCCCACCCGCGCCCCCTCGGGCACCGCGTCGAGCGAGTCGCCGACCCCGATCCAGACGTCGGCCGGGTCCTCGCGCTTCGGCACCGCGGCGATCTCCAGCCCCGCCGGCATCTCGCCCGGCAGGTCCTTGGCCGAGTGCACCCCGATCTCCGCCTCGCCGGCCAGCAGCGCCCGCTCGACCCCGCGCACGAAGCGCGACTTGTCCCCCGGCTCGCCGTCCGAGCTTGCCTCGACCAGCTCCGCCCCGCCCAGCAGATCGGCGACGTAGCGCGCCTGCGTCAGCGCCAGCACGCTGCCCCGCGTCGCTAGGCGCAACGTGGCACTTCGCATCTCGGCGTCCTCGGTCGCTCGCGTGCGAAGCACGCCACGCTCCCTGCGTCCTTGATCTGCTCGGCCACGTTGCCCCTAGGGGGACTTCCGCCGCAACTCAGTCACGTTGCTCTTGCTTTGCCCCTCAGGCTCGGTCTCGACGTCGAGACCGAAGAGCTCGCGCATGGCGCTGACGTAGAAGTAGGCCTCGTCGGAGCCGGCGGAGCGGCGGATGCGCAGGGTCGGGTCGTGCAGGAGGCGCGAGGCGATCGCCTTCGCCATCGTCTCCAGCCGCTCGCGGTCTGCCTCGCCGAGGCTCTCCCAGCGGCCCTCGTTCTCGGCCAGGATCCGGCGCACGACCTCGTCGCCGCGTTCGCGCAGGGCGCTGATCGTCGGCACCACCTCGAGCGAGGCGAGCCAGCGCTCGAAGCGGTCGAGCTCGGCGTCGATGATCCGCTCCGCCAGCTGTGCCTCGGCCTCGCGGCCGCTCGCGTTGCGTTCGACGATCTGCTGCACGTCGTCGATGTCGTGGACGCTGACGCCGGGGATCTCGCGGCAGGCCGGCTCGATGTCGCGCGGCACCGCCAGGTCGATCGCCAGCAGCGGCCGCTCGGCCCGCGCCGCCATCACGTGCTCGAGCCCGTCGCGCTCGACGATGTGGTGCGGCGAGTTGGTCGCCGAGACGACGATGTCGGCGCTTGTCAGCTGCTCGGGCAGCTCTTCGAAGCGGACCGCGGTGCCGTCGAAGCGCTGGGCGAGGCCGATCGCGCGGTCGTAGTGGCGGTTGGCGACGAAGACGGTGGCGACGCCGCGCGCGACCAGCGCCTTGGCGACCAGCTCGGCGGTCTCGCCGGCGCCGACGACGAGGACGCGGCGGTCGGAGAGGTCACCGATCGCGCGCCGCGCCAGCTCGACCGCGACCGAGGGGATCGAGACGCCCTTCTGGCTGATCCCGGTCTCCTCGCGGGCGCGGCCGCCGGCGCTGAGGGCGCCGCGGAAGAGGCGGTTGAGGATCGGCCCGGTCGCCCCCTCGACCAGCGCCAGCTCGTAGGCGCGTTTGACCTGGCCCTGGATCTCGGCCTCGCCGAGGATCATCGAGTCGAGCCCGGCGGTCACCTGCATCAGATGTCGGGCGGCCTCGCCGGCGCGCAACGAGTAGAGGTGGCCGAGCAGCTCGGTCGGGCGGATCTCCGCCTGGCGGGTGAGGACGCCGAGCGCGGTCGACTCGGCCTCGACCGGGTCGGAGACGATCAGGTAGAGCTCGGTGCGGTTGCAGGTCGAGATCGCCGCCGCCTCGTGGATGCCGCGGGCGGAGGTCAGCTCGGCGAGGGCGCTGACCGCGCGGCCCTCGGTCAGCGAGAGCCGCTCGCGCAGGTCGAGCGGGGCGGTCTTGTGGTTGACCCCGAGGGCCAGGAGCTCAGACATCAGTGCCACCTCCTCTGCTCCCGTGAGACGCCAAGGGCGTCTCACTTCCGCGTCCGGGGGTGGCCTGGGTCTCGTGCTTCTCCTCGGCGAGCGCGGCCACCTCGCGCAGTTCTTTCTCGATCCGCTGCAGTTTCGCCGCCATGATCGCGACGTAAACGACGAGGAGCACGACGAAGACGACGTAGGCGCCGGCGACGTACTTGCCGGCCTCGTCGAGCGGCAGGGCGGGGGCGGCGAGCGGCAGCAGCATCAGCTCACCTCCGGGGCGATCCGCGAGCTGCCGCCGGCGACCGGCGCGTCGAGGGCGCGGCGCAGGCGCTTGACCTGGCCGGAGGCGCTCTTCGCGGTCAGCTCGAACTTGACCAGGGTCGTCCACAGCAGGCCCATCGCGACCAGCGAGCAGAGGAAGGTGAGCATCATCTCGCCCGGCATCCCGCCTTCGGCGGTGGCGAAGGTGCGCGGGTGGACGAGACTCTCGGCCATCCGCACGGCCATGAAGTTGAGCGGCACGAAGGCGCCGGCGGTGACGGCGAAGACCGAGGCGTAGCGCGCCTGGCGGTCGCGGTCCTCGATCGCGTAGCGGAAGGGGTAGTAGGTCGCATAGAGGAGGAAGACGATCAGGAAGCTGACCAGGGTCGGCTCGTCCCAGACCCACCAGTGCCCCCAGGACGCCTTCGCCCAGATCGCGCCGGTGATCAGCACGGCGACGCCGAAGATCACCGAGATGTGGATCGAGACGTAGGAGTAGGCGTCCCACTTGCGGTCGTTCGAGCGCAGGTGGAGGATCGCGAAGACGCCGCCGGCGATGAAGCCGATCAGCGCCACGATCGCCAGCGGCACGTGGATGTAGAAGATCTTCTGGACGAAGCCCTGGTCGGCGTCGAGCGGCGCGTAGAAGAAGACCAGCGAAAGCGACAGGGCGAGCATCGCCACGGCGGCGATCGAGAGGGGCTTCAGTCCTTTGCCGTACATGCCTCGGGAAGGGGAAGTGTTGGACGCCTGGTCAGTCCTCGAGGAGGAAGTCGAAAACCGCGTAACCGATCAGGCCGAAGATCAGATCGTATAGGCCGAGCACCATCAGCCAGCTGCCGAAGCGATGGTAGGAAGGACCGCCCAGCGCCAGCAGCGGCTCGGTGGCGCCGGTCGCGGCGATCATCAGCGGCACCGCCAGCGGCAGCAGGACCAGCGGCACCAGCAGGTCGCGGGCACGCGAGTTGACCGCCATCGAGGAGATCAGAGTCCCGGTCGCGGCGAGGCCGAGGTCGGTCAGCACCAGCACGGCGACCAGCGGGACGAGGCCGGCGGTGCCGTCGAGGAAGAAGATCGCGAAGATCGGCACCGCGACCAGCTCCAGCGCCGCCAGGTAGACGAGCAGCGCCGCGACCTTGGCGGCGAAGAGGGCGCTGCGGTCGATCGGCGCCAGCCGGATCGCGTCGAAGCCGCCCTCCTCGCGCTCGGCGACGAAGAGGCGGTTGATGCCGAGGACCCCGGCGAAGAGGATCGTCGCCCAGAGCACCCCGGCGGCGAGGCTGCCGGAGAGGCTGGTGCGGTCGAGCCCGAAGCGGAAGATGATGAAGGTGGTGACGGCGAAGAGCGCCATCGCCGGCAGCGACTGCAGCGTTCGCAGCTCCGAGCGCAGGTCCTTGACGAGGATCGCGGCGAAGGCGGTGCGGGAGGGGGTCACGAGACCACCGCCGTCTCGCCGATCCCCAGCCGCAGCACCTGGTCGGCCTCCGGCAGGTGGCGCTCGGGGTCGTGGGTGACGACGACGCGGGTGCGGTCCTCGCCAGGGCCGATCAGGGCGCGGGCGAGCTCGCGCCCCTCGGCATCGAGGTTGGAGTCGGGCTCGTCGAGCAGCAGCAGCTGCGGCCGGTGGAGGACGCAGCGGCAGATCGAGAGCCGCTGGCGCATCCCGGCCGAGAGCTCGGCGACCCGCTCGTCGGCGCGGCGCTCCATCCCGACGGCGCGCAGCAGCTCCGCGATCCGCGCCTCCGCCGCCCCGCGCTCGATCCCATGCAGGCGCGCCTGGAAGCGCAGGTTCTCGCGGCCGCTGAGGTCGCGGTAGAGCAGCGGCTCGTGGCCGAGGTAGCCGATCCGCCCGCGCAGCTCCCAGGCCTCGTCGGGCAGCGAGCAGCCGAGCACCCGCACCGAGCCCCCGCTCGGGCGCAGCAGGGTGGCGAGGATCCGCAGCAGCGTCGTCTTGCCGGCCCCGTTGGGGCCGAGGACGACCAGCGACTCGCCACCCGCGAGCTCGAAGCCGACGCCGTCGAGCGCGGCGCGATCGCCGTAATCTCGCCGCAGGTTCGCGACCGCGATGGCAGTCTGGGCGTCGGCGCGGCGCGTTTGCAAACCAGTGGTTGACAAAGGCGCCTGGCGGCTAACGGCGCTTCTGCAGGGTGCGGCGCCCGACCTTCAATAGCGGCGCCGCACCTTCGCGCAGGGCCTTGGCGCGGGTCTCGCCCTTGCCGTAGAGGATCTTCGCCGAGGCTTTCACCGCCTCGCCGAGGGTCTGGTCGTAGGGGTGCCACCAGAAGTCGCGGGCGAGGCCGGGCTCCCAGACGTTCTGCTTGATGTTGACGCACTCGTAGAAGCCGAATTTCGAGTGCGAGCGGCCGAGGCCGGAGTCCTTGACCCCGCCCCACGAGCACTGGCAGGTGCCGTGGCTGAAGGAGTGGTCGTTGACCCAGACCATCCCCGACTCGATCCGCCGCGCGATGCGGGCGCCGCGCTGGCGGTCCTTGGTCCAGACCGAGGCGCCGAGGCCGAACTCGGAGTCGTTGGCGAGGTCGATCGCCTCCTGCTCGGAGTCGACGACGACGATCGGCAGCACCGGGCCGAAGATCTCCTCGCGCATGATCCGCATCTCGTGGGTGACGCCGGTCAGGACCGTGGGGGCGACGAACTTGCCGGGCAGGCCGGGGAGGTCGACCGGGCCGCCGCAGCGCTTGGTCGCGCCGGCGCCGACCGCGTCCTCGATCAGGTCGCAGACGATCTCGTACTGCTCCTCGGAGGTCATCGCCCCGATCGCGGTGTCCCAGTCGAGCTGGTTGCCGACCTGGAGCTTTTCGGCCTCGCGGACGACGCCCTCGACGAAGCGGTCGGCGACATCGCGCATCACGTAGACGCGCTCGATCCCCGAGCAGGTCTGGCCGGCGTTGGCGAAGCCGCCCCAGACGGCGCCGGAGATCGCGTTGCCCATGTCGGCGTCCGAGCAGACGATCATCGGGTCCTTGCCGCCGAGCTCCAGGACGCTGCCCTTGAGTTCGGAGGCGCAGACCTCGCCGACCTTGCGCCCGACCTCGACCGAGCCGGTGAAGAAGATCTTGCCGGCGCTGGAGCGGCAGAGCGCGTCGCCGATCCGGCCGCCGCCGTGGACGACCCGGACCAGGCCCTCAGGCAGGCCGCCCTTCTCGAACACGTCGCGGATCCGCTCGCCCAGCAGCGGGGTCAGGCTCGCCGGCTTCAGGACGACGCCGTTGCCGGCCATCAGCGCGATCGCGACCTCGCCGAAGGGGATCGACCAAGGGTAGTTCCAGGGCGCGATCACGCCGACGACGCCGATCGGCTCGTAGCTGAAGCGCGATTTCTTCGAGAGTGCGAAGGCCTGGGTCATCCGCACCTTCTCGTCCGCGAGGATCTTCGGCCCCGCCTTCGCGCACCAGTGCAGCGCGTCGACCGTCGGCAAGAGCTCCATCGTGTAGGCCTCGGTCAGCGGCTTGCCCTGCTCCTTGCTGAGCAGCTCGGCGATCTCGTCGATGTCGTCGAGCAGCGCGTCGGCGGCCCGCTTCATGTACGCGGCCCGCGTCTTCGCCGGCAGCTCCGCCCAGGCCGGCTGGATCCGCGCCACGTCGTCGACCACTCCCTGCACTTCCTCCGGCACGATCGTCGGCACCGAGCCGACCAGCTCGCCGGTGGCGGGGTTGAACGACTCCAGGGTCGAGGTGGACACGGACTCTTTAACTGCGGTAGCGCTCTCCATGCGTCGATTCTAGGGCTCATACTCAGCTCCAGTGGCCGATCAGCTCTTCGATACGGGTCAGCCGGAAGGGGCGGGACCGGAGGCGCCGCCTGCCGACGCACCCCTCGCCGTGCGGATGCGGCCTCGCGCGTTGGACGAGGTGATCGGGCAGGAGCATGTGCTCGGCGAGGGGTCGGCGCTGCGGAGCGCGATCGAAAGCGGGCGGCCGCACAGCGCGATCCTCTACGGGCCGCCGGGGGCGGGGAAGACGACGCTGGCGCGGATCGCGGCGGCGGGGGCCGAGGGCGCGTTCGAGGAGGAGTCGGCGGTCAACGCCGGCAAAGCCGAGATCCGCGCGGTGATCGAGCGGGCGCGGGAGCGGCGGCGGGGGAACGGGCGGCCGACGATCCTCTTCCTCGACGAGATCCACCGCTTCAACAAGGCCCAGCAGGACGCGCTGCTGCCGGCGGTCGAGGACGGCCTTTTGACGCTGATCGGGGCGACGACCGAGAACCCCTACTTCGAGGTCAACTCGGCGCTGCTGTCGCGCTGCCGTATCTACGAGCTGCGCGCTTTGGAGGACGAGCACGTGCTGGCGCTGCTGCGGCGCTCGCTGGGCGACGAGCGCGGCGTGGCCGCCGCGCCGGCCGTGGACGACGACGCGCTCGAGTTCCTGGCGGCGCGCTC
>DATHFL010000062.1:0-3764 GCA_035318125.1 Solirubrobacterales bacterium
AGGCATCGTGGTAGGAGACTTCGGCGCCGAGGTCCTGGAGGCGGCCGATGATCTTCAGGGCCGGCGATTCGCGGGTGTCGCCGACGCCGCCCTTGTAGCTGACCCCGAGGACGAGGACGCGGGAGCCGTTGACCGGCTTGCCCGCCTCGTTCAGCGCCCGCTCGATCTTCTCCAGGCAGAAGTAGGGCATGTGCTTGTTCACCTTGCCGGCGAGCTCGATGAACTCGGTGACCATGTCGTACTCGCGCGCCTTCCAGGCGAGGTAGAACGGGTCGACCGGCAGGCAGTGGCCGCCCATCCCAGGCCCCGGGTCGAAGCGCATGAACCCGAAGGGCTTGGTCGCGGCGGCCTCGACCACCTCCCAGACGTCGATCCCGAGCCGGTCGCAGAGCTGGGCGAGCTCGTTGACCAGGGCGATGTTGACCGAGCGGAAGATGTTCTCCAGCAGCTTCGCCAGCTCCGCCGCCTCGGGGCTAGAGAGGACGACCACGGTGTCGCAGATCTCGGCGTAGAGCGCCCGTGCCCGCTCGGTCGAGGCCTCGGTGACCCCGCCGACCAGCTTCGGCGTCGTCCGCACGGTGTAGTCGGTGCGGCCGGGGTCGATCCGCTCCGGCGAGAAGGCGAGGTGGAAGTCGCTGCCGGCGGTGAGGCCGGAGGACTCGAGGATCGGCAGCAGGCGATCGCGGGTGGTGCCGGGGTAGGTCGTCGACTCCAGCACGACCAGTTGGCCCGAGCGCAGCACCTGGGCCAGCGCCTCCCCGGAGGCGAGCAGCGGGCCGAGGTCGGGCTCGCGCGAGTCGCTGAGCGGGGTGGGGACGCAGAGGATCACCGCGTCGCAGGCGGCGAGGTCGGCGTAGTCGGCGGTGGCGCGGAGCCGCTCGGCCAGCGGCTCGAGCGCCGAGCTCGGCACGTCCTCGATGTAGCTCTCGCCGGCGTTCAGCGCCTCGACCTTGGCGGCGTCGACGTCGAGGCCGACCACCTCGCAGCCCGATTCGGCGAAGGCGACGGCAAGCGGTAGGCCCACGTAGCCGAGGCCGATGATCCCGATCTGCATCGCCGGCAGTCTAGATATGGGCGCGGAGGCCGTCATAATCGCCCGCTCTGTCACCAGTCACGAAAACGCTTTGGTCCTCGTTCGTCCTCGCGCTGGCTCTCGCCGCGCTTGCCGCCTCCGCCGTTGCGGCGACGGTCGTCCCGGCCGGCTTCCAGGCGAGGAAGCTGCCGATCCCGCGGGCGAGCGAAGCGTCGGCGCCCGGCCACATCAACGGCCTGCGCCTGCCGACCGCGATCGACTTCGCCCCCGACGGCAGGATGTTCGTCGGCGACTGGTTCGGGCGGGTGAAGGTCTTCGACTCGGTCGAGGACACGACGCCGACGCTGGCGGTCGACATCGCCCTCGAGGTTCACTCCTTCGGCGATCGCGGCATGCTGGGGATGAAGCTCGACCCCGAATTCGGGACCGTCGGTCACAACTTCATCTACCTCGCCTATGCCTACGACCAGGCGATGGGCAGCCTCACCCCGCCGAAAGCCGAGTACAGCGACGGCGGCGACAACTGCAAAAACGAAAGCCCTTACACCGACTGCCTGATCAGCGGCCGGGTGGTGCGGGTCGCCCTCAACCCGACCACGGGGATCGCCGAAGGGGGCGCCAACGAGCCGCCCCAGCAGGCACTGGTCCAAAGCTGGTGCCAGCAGTTCAACAGCCACTCGATGGGGGACATCGAGTTCGACGCGAGCGGCGCGTTGCTGGTGAGCGGCGGCGAGGGGGCGAACTACGCCGAAGCCGACTACGGCCAGTTCGGCAATCCCTGCGGCGATCCGGCGAACGAAGGCGGCTCGCTGCGGGCCCAGGACGTGCTGACGCCATCGCCCCTCGATCAGACCGACTACAGCGGTTCGATCATCCGCATCGACCCGGCGACCGGGGAAGCGCTGCCCGGCAACCCGCTGTTCGCGAGCACCGACGTGCGGGCGCGGCGGATTCTCGCTTTCGGGTTCCGCAACCCGTTCCGGTTCGAGATCCGCCCGGGGACGAGCGAAATCTACGTCGGAGACGTCGGGCAGAACGATTGGGAGGAGCTCGATCGCTTCAGCTCGCCCCCGCCGACGGCGCCCGACTTCGGCTGGCCCTGCTACGAGGGTGCGAGCGGGGCCAACCAGGTCTCGCCGGCATGGAAATCCCTGGCGGAAGCGGATCAAGCGCCGCCCTGCAAAACGCTCTACGAAGCTCCCGGCACGGCGACGGCGCCGATCTGGGCCTACGGGCACAGCAACGGCAATCCGCTGCCCGCGGGCCTGCTCTTCAGCGGCGACATCTGCGATCCCTCGCCGGGGGCGGCCTTCTCCGGGCTCGCCTTCTACCAGGCGGCGGGGGTGCCGACGGACGCCCTTTACCCGGCGCCGTACCAGGGGGCGCTGTTCATGGCCGACGCCGCCCGGGGCTGCATCTGGTCGGTGGGAGTCGGGGCGGAAGGGAAACCGGACCTCTCCAGCATCGCCAACTTCGCCACCGGCGACATCTCGCCGGTCGACATCGTCGAGGGCCCCGATGGAGCGCTGTACGCGCCGAACTTCTACGACGACTCGATCGAGCAGATCCGCTATTTCGGCAGCAACCTGCCGCCGACCGCGGCGCTGACGGCAGACAAGATCGACGGCGAAATGGTCGGCGGCGAATTCACCGTCAAATTCGACGCCGGCAGCAGCAGCGATCCTGAGAGCGACCCGATCCACTACGCCTGGGATCTCGATGGCGACGGTCAATTCGACGACGGCAGCGATCAGCCGACCGCGGAACGCACCTACACGGAAGCGAAAAACGTGGTCGTCAAAGTCGAGGTCAGCGATGCGTTCGACCGCTCCGACGTCGCCTCGCTGACCGTCTACCCGGGGGACAAAGGCCCGCCGGTGCCGGTGATCGACTCGATCGATCCGAGCGCCGATTGGGCGGTCGGTGACACGATCGCCTATGCGGGCAGCGCCACCGATCCCGACGGAGGGGCGATTCCGGGCTCGACGCTGAAGTGGAAGATCAGCATCCAGCACTGCCCCGGCTCCTGCCATGAACACCCCTACACGGAACCCGAAGGGGCCTCTGGTTCGTTCACGGCGCCGCCCCACGAGTACCCCTCGCATCTGCGCTTCGAACTGACCGCCACCGATAGCCGCGATCGCTCGGTGACGACCGCTCCCGTCGACATCTTCCCCCGCGTGGTCGAAGTCGGCTTGCGCTCTGAGCCGGCCGGAATCCCGGTCACCTTCGATGGCGAGACCGCGGCGGCGGGTCCGTTCAAACTGATCGCGGGCAGCACCGCGGCGGTTCTGGCGCCGGCGACGGCGACCGTCGGCGGGGTGCCCTACGCCTTCTCCAGCTGGTCGGACGGCGGCGCCGCCTCGCACCAGTTCACCGGCCTGCAGTCGACCGAGCTCGTCGCCCGCTACCAGCCGGTCCTGATCGGTGGCACCGTCGGGCCCAAGCCGGAACCGCCGGTCTTTTCCAAGGTCCGCCTCACCATCGCCTCGCAGCCGCCGGGAGTGAAGCTGCGGGTGGGGAAGGTGCGACGGCGAGCCCCGTTCATGGTCAGTGCTCGCAAGGGAAGCGCGGTGGCGCTGAGCGCCCCCAGGAGCTTCGCGCGATCCGGTGATCGTCTTGCCTTCCGCGGCTGGCGGGTCAAGGGCACGCTGAAGAAGAGCGCGAGCCTGCGCGTGGTCGCCCGCGGCAACGCCCGCTACGTCGCGATCTACGCCGCCGGCTGAGCCGG
>DATHFL010000063.1:0-5032 GCA_035318125.1 Solirubrobacterales bacterium
GGGGCCGAGGTGCTCGTCGTCACCGTCCTCCCCTACGGGCCCCTGCCGATCCCCTACGCCGCCCTCGAAGCGGAGGAAGCCGGGCGGACCGAGCCGCTGTTCGAGGAGGCGCGGCGGCGCCTCGGGGATCTCGAGGTGGAGACGCGCGCCTTCGGCGGCGGCTCGCCGGCGGGCGTGATCAACGACCTCGCCGAGCGCGAGGGGGTCGAGACGATCGTCGTCGGCTCCGCCCACCGCGGTCCGATCGGCCGCACCCTGCTCGGCTCGGTCGCGGACGGACTCCTGCACGGGGCGCCGTGCGAGACGGTCGTCGCCCCCCGCGGCTACGCCTCCGAGGAGCACGGCCCCTTCCGCACGATCGCCGTCGCCTACGACGACACCCCGGAGGCGAAGGCGGCGCTGGCGCGGGCGGAAACGATTGCGCTCGCCTGCCGGGCGACGATCGTCATCTACATCGTTGTCGCGCCGCCGGCGGTGGTACCCGGGCCGAGCGGCTACACGCCGGCGGTCCCGCCGGAGGCGGGCAGCATCGTCACCCAGGTCGTGAAGGGCGTCGACGAGCGCCTCGCCGCCACCGGCCGCGCCCTCGCCGGCGTCCCCGGCCCGACGATCGTCGGGGCCTGCGAGGAGGTCGGCGCCGACCTCCTCGTCGCCGGCTCGCGCGGCTACGGCCCCGTCGCCCGGACCCTGCTCGGCTCCGTCTCGACCCAGCTCGCCCACAAGGCCCCCTGTCCCGTCCTGGTGGTGCCGCGTCCATGAGGGGTTCCAAGGACAACGGAGCGGGCCTGCGCACGCCGACCGGCTACGAGACGGTGCTGCCGTTCGAGCGACTCGGCCGCGGCGACGTCTCCTTCGCCGGCGGCAAGGGCGCCAACCTCGGCGAGCTGACCGCGGCCGGGCTGCCGGTGCCGCCGGGCTTCGTCGTCGGCGCCCCCGCCTACGCCGACTTCTGCGACGACACCGGCCTGCGCGACCGCATCGCCGCCCGCCTGGAGGGACTCGACGTCGACGACACCGCCGCCCTCGAGCGGGCCTCCGGGGAGGTGCGGGAGGCGATCGAGCGGGAGCCGGTCCCGGACTGGCTCGAGAGCCGGATCCGCGGCGCCTACGAGGACCTGGTCGGCGAGGGCGGGGAGGACCCGGTGGCGGTGCGCTCGTCCGCCACCGCCGAGGACGGCGAGTCCGCCTCCTTCGCCGGCATGAACGAGACGCTGCTCAACGTCCGCGGCGACGACGCCCTGCTCGACGCTGTCCGCACCTGCTGGTCCTCGCTGTTCGGGGCCCGCACGATCTACTACCGGGCCAAGCGCGGCTTCGGACAGGCCGACATGGACATCGCCGTGGTCGTCCAGCGCCAGGTCCAGTCGACCAGGGCCGGGGTGATGTTCACGATCGACCCCGCCAGCGGCGACCGCGGGAGGCTGGTGATCGAGGGCGCCTTCGGCCTCGGCGAGGCGGTCGTCTCGGGCTCGGTCTCGCCCGACCGCTACCTGGTCCGCAAGAACGGCCTCGAGATCGAGCGCCGCGAAGTCCACCGCAAGGAGCTGGCGATCGTCTCGCTGCCGGGCGGCGGCACCGAGACGCGCGAGCTCGACGAGGCCGAGGGCGGCCGCGCCGTGCTCAGCGACGGGGAGGTGCACCGGGTCGCCGAGCTCGGGGTGCGGATCGAACGCCACTACGGCGCGCCCCAGGACACCGAGTGGGCCTTCGACGAGGAGGGGGCGGTGTGGATGCTGCAGTCGCGGCCGGTGACGACGGCGGGCGGCGAGGCCGCCTCCGCCGCCGCGGGCGAGCGCGGCCGCGAGCTGGTCCACGGGCTCGGCGCCGCGCCCGGCGAAGCCAGCGGCTCGGTGCGGCTGATCTCCGCCCTCGACCGGGCGACCGATCTGGAGGAGGGCGAGGTCCTCGTCACCCACATGACCGCCCCGGACTGGGTGCCGCTGATGCGCCGCGCGGCGGCGATCGTCACCGACTCCGGCGGGATGACCTGCCACGCCGCGATCGTCTCCCGCGAGCTCGGCATCCCCTGCGTCGTCGGCACCGGCGAGGCGACCAAGGTCCTGCGCGACGGCGAGGTCGTCACCGTCGACGCCGGCGCCGGCATGGTCACCGAGGGCAACTCCGCCCAACCCGCTGCCGAAGCAGAAACCGCCGCCGGCGTTCGTCCTTATTCGCCCTCTGGGCTAAAAAGGACGAACGCCGGGGCTGGGGGTCCCGTTACCGGCACGCGCATTCTGGTCAACCTCTCCGAGCCCTCGCAGCTGGAGCGGGTCGCTGCGCTTGAAGTTGACGGCGTCGGCCTGCTGCGGGCCGAGCTGATGGTGGTCGAGGCGCTCGACGGCGTCCACCCGCGGGCGCTGCTGGAGGCCGGCGAAGGCGAGCGCTTCGTCGCGCGGATGGCGGACTCGCTGGGGAAGTTCGCCGCCGCCTTCGCGCCGCGGCCGATCACCTACCGGACGATCGACTTCCGCAGCAACGAGTTCCGCGGCCTCGAGGGCGGCGAGCGCTTCGAGCCCGAGGAGGCGAACCCGATGATCGGCTACCGCGGGGCGCTCCGCTACATGCACGAGCCGGACCTGCTGGAACTGGAGCTGCAGGCGCTGGCGCGGGTCTGGGACGGCGGCCACGAGAACCTGCACGCGATGCTGCCCTTCGTCCGCACCCCGCGCGAAGTCGCCGCCTGCCGCGAGCTCTTCGAGCGCGCCGGGCTGCTCGCGCGGCCGGGGTTCGAGCTCTGGGTGATGGCCGAGGTGCCCTCGGTCCTCTTCCACCTGCCGCGCTACGCCGAGCTCGGGGTCGCCGGGATCTCGATCGGGTCCAACGACCTCACCCAGCTGCTGCTCGGCGCCGACCGCGACTCCGAGCTGGTCGCCGAGGTCTTCGACGAGCGCGACCGCGCCGTCACCGAGTACATCGCCCGCCTGCTCGCGCGGGCCCACGAGCTCGGCCTGCGGACCTCGATCTGCGGCCAGGCGCCGTCGGTCCACCCCGAGTACGCGGAGCTTTTGGTGCGGGCCGGGATCGAGGCGATCTCGGTGAACATCGACGCGGTCGACCGCGCCCGCCACCTCGTCGCCGCCGCCGAGCGGCGGCTGTTGCTGGAAAAAGCACGAACCGAAGGAGCCCCCCGATGAAGGCCTACCAGTTGACCGAATGGCAGCACCCCGCCGAGCTGCGGGAGGTGGACGTCCCCGAACCGGGGCCGGGCCAGGTCCTGGTCAAGGTCGGCGGCGCCGGCGCCTGCCACTCCGACCTGCACCTGATGGAATGGCCGCCGGGCACCCTCTCCTTCGACGTCCCCTTCACCCTCGGCCACGAGAACGCCGGCTGGGTCGAGGCGGTCGGCGCCGGGGTCGAGGGGGTGGAGATCGGCGAAGCGGTCCAGGTCTACGGCCCCTGGGGATGCGGCCGCTGCCGCGCCTGCCGGCTCTCGGCCGAGAACTACTGCGAGCACCAGGCGGAGATCGGCGCCTTCGGCGGCGGCCTCGGGATCGACGGCGGCATGGCCGAGTACATGCTGGTCCCGCACCCGCGGCTGCTGCTGTCGCTCGGCGACCTCGACCCGCGCGAGGCGGCCCCGCTCTCCGACGCGGCGCTGACGCCCTACCACGCGATCAAGCGCTCGCTGTACCTGCTGGTGCCGGGATCGACCGCGGTTGTGATCGGCGTCGGCGGGCTCGGCCACATGGGCGTGCAGATCCTGCGGGCGCTGAGCCCGGCGCGGATCGTCGCCGTCGACGTCTCCGACGAGCACCTGCGGCTGGCCCGCGAGGTCGGCGCCGACGAGACCGTCAAGGCCGGCGAGCTGGCGGCGGAGGCGATCCAGGAGATCACCAAGGGCCGCGGCGCCGAGCTGGTGGTCGACATGGTCGGCTCCGACGATTCGCTGGCGCTGAGCGCAGCGATCGCCAAATTCGAGAGCGACCTGACGATCGTCGGCCTCGCCGGCGGCAAATTCGAGTTCGCCTTCGGGGCGGTGCCGTTCGAGGCGGAGCTCTGCATCCCCTACTGGGGGACGGCGGTGGAGCTGATGGAGTGCCTGGAGCTGGCGCGTCAGGGCAAGATCAGGTCGCATGTCGAGCGCTTCCCGCTCGGCGAGGCCCCGCGGGCCTACGAGAAGATGCGGGCCGGCGAGCTCGACGGCCGCGCGGTCATCTGCCCGAACGGGTGACCTACAAATCGTCCCCGGTATGCGGGGACGATTCGCAGGTCAGGAGATCAGCGAGGCGATCAGGTCGACGTATTCGCGCAGGCGGTGGATCGCCAGGTAGTTGTCGATCACCCGCTGCCTGGCGGCCTCGCCCATCTCGCGGGCCAACTCGGGATCGGCGAGGACGCGCTCGATCGCACGCGCGCAGGCGGCGAGGTCGCGGGGGTCGTCGATCAGGAAACCGGTGCGGCCGTCGAGGACCTGGTCCTGGATGCCGCCGACTCGGCTGGCGACGACCGGCCGCGCCTTCCACATCGCCTCGGCGACGGTGAGGCCGAAGCCCTCGGCGAGGCTCTTCTGGAGGACGACGTCGGCGCGGCGCTGGATCGCATTGACCATCGCCCCGTTTTCGTCGCTGTCGTGCATTGGCAGGCTGACGAGGTGACAGCGGCGGCGGTCCTCGGCGTCGAGCCGGCGCCAGGTCTCGGCGACGTCGCCGTAGACAGCGGCGCCCTCGGGGTCGTCGGCGACGCCGGCGGTCTCTGGCCCGACCACGACCAGGTGGACGTCAGGGTCGTCGAGGTGGCGCTCCAGCATCTCCAGCAGGCCGTGGGGGTCCTTGAGCCGGTCCCAGCGGGAGACCTGGGCGACCATCCGGGCGTCCTTGGGGACCGGTTCCTCCTGCAGGATCGCCGCCGCTCGCTCGACCCGCCCCGGGGAGCCGTCGGCGCGGGTGAAGACCGGTGCGCTCCGCAGCCCGTCCGAGAAGAGGCCGATCTCCTTCAGGACCCCGGCGGTCGCCTCCGGGCCGAGGTCCTGGTTCTTGGGCGAGAAGGGGTCGATCACCGGCGGCATGAACCAGGCCTTCCCCTCGTCGAGCCC
>DATHFL010000064.1:0-2192 GCA_035318125.1 Solirubrobacterales bacterium
CGGTCGCCGAGCTCGGCCGCTCGCTCGGGCTCGACCCGCTCGAGACCGCCGCCGGCATCCTCCGCGTCGCCAACCAGGAGATGGTGCGGGCGCTGCGGGTGGTCACGGTCGAGCGCGGCGTCGACCCGCGCGGCTTCGCGCTTTTGCCCTTCGGCGGCGCCGGGCCGATGCACGCGACGGCGATTGCCGAAGAGCTCGGGATCGCGAGGATCTTGTGCCCGCGGGCCGGCGGCGTCCTCTCCGCCCTCGGCCTCTGCGCCTCCGAGCGCCGCCGCGACACCGCCCGGACGCTGATGCTGAGCGGCGCCGACCTCACCGCGGAACGGATCGGCGCCGAGGTGGCGGCGATGATCGCCGAGACCAGTGCCGGCCTCGAGGAGGCGGAGGCACGGATCACCTACAAGATGCGCTACGCCGGCCAGGCCTTCGAGCTGCCGGTCCCGGGTCCCCCGGACCCCCACCCGGCCGAGCTGGTCGAGGGGTTCGAACGAGCGCACGAGGAGCGCTACGGCCACCGCGACCCCGAGGGCGAAGTCGTCCTCGTCGACGTCGACCTGGCGCTGGTCGTGCCGGGACCGGCGCCGCGGCCGGTCGCCGCCGCGGCCGGGGAGCTGGAGCGCGACTCCCGTCCCGTCCGCTTCGCGGGCGAGTGGGTGGAGACGCCGGTGCTCCGCGGCGAGCCCGCCGCCGGCACCGAGGCCGAGGGCCCGGTCGTCTTCGAGCTGCCCGAGGCGACCCTGGTCCTCCCCCCGGCCTGGTCCGCGGCCGTCGACGACCACGGCACCATCGTCGCGCGGTTCCTTTCGGACGCTGGGCGAGCGAAAGGAACCGCGGGATGAGCGGCATGGACCCGATCGCGCTGCAGGTGCTGGTCGGCGGGCTGCGTGCCGCCTGCGACGAGATGGGGGCGGCGCTGATCCGCTCCGCCTACTCGGCCAACATCAAGGAGCGCCACGACTGCTCGACGGCGCTCTTCGACCCGGCCGGGGAGCTGGTGA
Organism: Solirubrobacterales bacterium; assembly: GCA_035318125.1. Lineage (GTDB taxonomy): Bacteria > Actinomycetota > Thermoleophilia > Solirubrobacterales > 70-9 > VAYN01. The sequence goes on from DATHFL010000064.1 coordinate 999, forward strand.
TGCAGGCCGAGCACATCCCCGTCCACCTCGGCTCGATGCCCGACGCCGTCGCCGCCGTCCTCGGCGAGGAGCAGCGGCCCGGTCAGACGTGGATCCTCAACGACCCCTACCGCGGCGGCACCCACCTGCCCGACATCACCCTGATCTCGCCGGTCTTCGGCGGCGGGGAGCTGCTCGGCTTCGCCGCCAGCCGCGCCCACCACGCCGACGTCGGCGGGCCGACGCCGGGGAGCATGCCGGCCTTCTCGCGCACCCTCGACGAAGAGGGCGTGGTGATCCCGCCGACCCGCGCCGAGGCGGAGACGCTGGCGCGCCTCGCCGCGCAGATGCGGGCGCCGCGCCAGCGCCTCGCCGACCTGCGCGCCCAGGAGGCCGCCAACCGGATCGGCGAGCGCCGCCTGCTGGAGTTGCGCGAGCGCCTCGGAACCGAGGCCCTGCGCGAGGGGATGGCGGCGATCCTCGACTACAGCGAGCGGCGCACCCGGGCGGCGCTCGCCGAGCTCCCCGACGGCACCTACGAGGCCGAGGACGTGCTCGAGGCCGACTGGAACGGCGCCGAGCGCGACCTCCGCCTGCGCCTGGAGGCGACGATCGACGGCGACTCCCTGCGGCTCGACTTCAGCGGCAGCGAGGAGCAGGTCGAGGGCAATCTCAACTGCCCCCTCTCGGTGACCAAATCGGCCGCCTTCTTCGCCGTCCGCGTCCTCACCGACCCCGACGCGCCGCCCTCGGCCGGCGCCCACCGCCCGATCGAGGTCATCGCCCCCGAGGGCTCCCTGCTCAACGCCCGCTTCCCGGCCGCGGTCGTCGCCGGCAACGTCGAGACCTCCAGCCGCGTCGCCGACCTCGTGATCGCCGCCCTGGCGGGGGCGCGACCGGCGCCCGCGCAGGGACAGGGGACGATGAACAACCTCACCCTCGCAAACGACGCGTTCACCTACTACGAGACGATCGGCGGCGGCCAGGGCGCCTGCCCCGACGCCGACGGCCCCAGCGCGATCCACGTCGCGATGTCCAACACGCTGAACACGCCAACCGAGGCGCTGGAGGCGGAATTCCCGCTCCGCGTTCGCGAGCTCTCGCTGCGGCGCGGCAGCGGCGGCGAGGGCGAGCACCGCGGCGGCGAGGGGATCGTCCGCGAGCTCGAAGCGCTGGCGCCGATGCGCTTCACCCTGCTCAGCGAGCGCCGCCGCC
>DATHFL010000065.1:0-6395 GCA_035318125.1 Solirubrobacterales bacterium
CGATGCGGGAGCGTCGCCCTGGTGGACTTTCGCGACGGTCTGCTCGACGGTGGGGGCGGTCCGCTCGAGGATCAGCTGCGGGTAGAGAGAGAGGGCGAGGATGCAGAGCACCAGCGGTGCCAGCACGAGGCCGTCGCGGAGGCCGATCTCGCGCGAGACCAGCCCCTCCGGCGCCCGGTTGTGCATCGTCCCCTGGTAGAGGCGGAGCGCGTAGTAGGCCGACATCGCGACGCCGCTGATCGCGACGATCGCGAAGACGATCTTCGCCTGGAAGAGGCCGTTGAGGATGTAGAACTCGCCGACGAAGTTGGCCGAGCCCGGCATCGCCAGCGTCGCCAGGGCGACGATCAGGAAGAGCGCCGCCAGCACCGGCGCCCGCAGCGCCAGCCCGCCCATCTCGCGGATGTCCTCGCTCCCGGTCCGCTCCACCAGCAGGGCGACGATGACGAAGATCGGGGCGACGACGAGGCCGTGGTTGACCATCTGCAGGATCGCCCCGTCGGCGCCGTCGGCGCGCAGGGCGAAGATCCCGGCGGTGATGAAGCCGAGCTGCGCAACCGAGGAGTAGCCGGCGATCAGCCGCACGTTGGTCTGGGTGAAGGCCATCGCCGAGCCGTAGAGGATCGAGGCCAGCGCGATCACCAGGACCACCTCCTGGAACTCGACCGTGGCGTCGGGGAAGAGCGGCAGCACCACCCGCAGGAAGCCGTAGGCGCCGACCTTGGCGAGGACGCCGGAGAAGACCGCCAGCGCCGGCAGCGGCGCCGCCCGGTAGGCGTCGGGCATCCAGCCGTGGAGGAGGAAGGCCGGCATCTTGACCAGGAAGGCGGCGGCGAAGAACCAGAAGATCCAGCGCTGGCTGCCGAGGCCGAGCCCCTGCTGCTGCAGCTCGGAGATCGAGAAGGTGACGTGCCCCCCGTCGGCGGCGATGATCGCGGTCGCGATCGCCGCCACCAGCATCAGCAGCGAGCCGATCAGGGTGTAGACGATCATCTTCAGCGTCGCCGCCGCGGCGCTCGGGCCGCCTTCGGCCGTGCGGTCGTGGCCCCAGGCGCCGAAGAGGAAGTAGAACGGCACCAGCATCAAGTCGAAGAAGAGGACGAAGAGCAGCAGATCCTGAGCGAGGAAGGCGCCGAGCGTCGCCGTCTCGGCGAGCAGCATCGCGAAGAAGAAGGTCTTCGGCCGCTCCTGCTCACGGAAGGCGGCGAAGGCGATGCCGCCGGTCCACAGGACCGCGGTCAGCAGCAGGAGGAAGAGGTTGAGGCCGTCGACGCCGAGGCTGTAGTCGACCCCGAGCCCCGAGATCCAGGGGGTGTCGACCGTGTACTGGAGGCCGGAGTTGCCGCTGTCGAAGCCGGCGACCATCGCGACCGCGAGGCCGAGGGTGACGAGGGTGCCGAGCAGCGCCCACCAGCCGGCTGCGCGCCGCGGCAGGAAGAGGCCGGCGAGGCCGAAGAGGAGCGGTGACCAGAGGAGGGAGTTGCTCATGAGCTGGTGATCAGGAAGTAGAGGGCGAGCCCGGCGAAGCCGGCGATCAGGAGTAGCGCGTAGCTGCGGACGAAGCCGTTCTGGACGGCGCGGACGACGCCGCCGGCGCCGCGCACCGTCCCCTCGGTGCCGCTGACGAGGCCGTCGACGACGATGCGCTCGAAGGTCCGGTTGGCGAAGCGGCCGATCGCCAGCGCCGGGCGAACGACGAGGAGGTCGATCAGCTCGTCGAAGTACCACTTGTTGGCGAAGAGGGTGTGCAGCGGGCGCAGGCGCCGTTCCAGCTGCCGCGGGCGCTCGGGCTGCGCCACGTAGAGGTAGTAGGCGATGCCGATCCCGACCAGCGCGATCAGGCCGCCGATCCCGAGTCCGATGTAGTCCTCGGCGACCGAGGGGTGGATGTGGGCTAGCGCCGAGGCCTCGAAGACCGGCTCGAGGAACTTGCCGATCACGTCGTCGACGCCGGGGACCTGGACCAGCCCGCCGACCAGAGCGAGGAAGGCGAGCACCGCCATCGCCACCCGCATCGCCAGCGAGCGCTCGGCGATGTGGTGCTCGGCGCCGGGGAAGCCGACGTCGGTGTCCTCGATCTCGCCGTTCGCCGGGTTGCGCGGCTCGGCGTGGTGGACGTGTCCGGTATCGATCAGCTCCTGCGCCTCCGGGCAGGGCCGGCCCGGCAGCACCCGGAAGACGAGCCGGAAGCTGTAGATCGCGGTCAGCAGGGCGCCGACGTAGCCGAGCACGGTGAAGATCACGTACATCCCCCCGCGCGCCTCGGCGAAGGCGAGGATCTCGTCCTTGGAGAAGAAGCCGGAGGTGCCGGGGAAGGCGGCGAGGGCGAGGGCGCCGCAGAGGAAGGCGATCGAGGTGAAGCGCATCGCCTTGCCGAAGCCGGACACGCGGTCGATGTTCTGCTCGTTCGCCATCGCGGCGATGATCGAGCCGGCGGCCATGAAGAGGAGCGCCTTGAAGAAGGCGTGGGTCATCAGGTGGAACATGCCGGCGCTGTAGGCGCCGATCGAGACGCCCATGATCATGTAGCCGATCTGGCTCATCGTCGAGTAGGCGATCGCCCGCTTCAGGTCGGTCATCACCAGCGCCATCGTCGCCGCGACCAGCAGCGTCGCCAGGCCGCCGAAGGCGGCGATGTCGGCGGCGGTCGGGGCGAGCTCGAAGAGGACGTGGGTGCGGGCGATCAGGTAGACGCCGGCGGTGACCATCGTCGCCGCGTGGATCAGCGAGGAGACCGGGGTCGGGCCCTCCATCGCGTCGGGCAGCCAGGTGTGGAGCGGCAGCTGCGCGGACTTGGCGAAGGCGCCGACCAGCAGCAGCAGGCAGATCGCGGTGATCGTCCACTCGTTGACGCTGAAGACCTCGGGCGCCCGCTCGAAGACGGTGCCGTAGTCGAAGGAGCCGAGTTCGCGGAAGATCAGGAAGGCGGCGAGCACGAGCCCGATGTCCCCGACGACGTTGATCACGAAGGCCTTCATCCCCGCCCGCGTCGCCGTCTCGCGCCGGTACCAGAAGCTGATCAGCGCGTAGGAGGCGAAGCCGACGAAGGCCCAGCCGACGGTCAGCAGCACGAAGTTGCCGGCGAGGACCAGCAGCAGCATCGAGAAGACGAAGAAGTTGAGGTAGCTGAAGAAGCGGTGGTAGCCCTCGTCGGAGAGCATGTAGCCGTAGGAGTAGAGGTGGATCAGGGTCGAGACGCCGGTGACGACGAGGACCATGAAGACCGAGAGCGGGTCGACGAAGATCCCGAGCTTGATGTCGAGGCCGGCGACGCTGGCGTAGTCCCAGAGCGAGGAGGCGTGGTGGCGCGCCTCCGGCTCGTCGCCGAGCAGGCTGATCAGGGCGGCGACGCCGCAGACGAAGGCGAGGGCGATCGCGGCCGTGCCGATCGCGCCGGCGACCTTCGCCGGCAGTGCCCGGAAGCCGAGCGCGATCGCGATCGAGCCCAGCAGCGGGAAGAGCAGGACCAGCCAGGCCCAGGCGGTGGCGCTCATCCGCGCAGCTCCCTCAGGTCATCGACGTTGAGCGGCAGCTTGCGGCGGAAGATCGCGACGATCAGGCCGAGGCCGACGACGACCTCGCAGGCGGCGACCACCATCACGATCACCGCGAAGACTTGTCCCTGGCCGTTGCCGACCATGCGGCTGAAGGCGACCAGGGCGAGGTTGCCGGCGTTCAGCATCAGCTCGAGGCAGAGCAGGATCACCATCGGGCTGCGGCGGATGAGGATGCCGACCGCGCCGGTGGCGAAGAGGAGGGACGAGAGGACGATGTACCACTCGATGTTCATGAAGGTGCTCCCGGGGTGGGGGCGGCGGTGGGGGAGGGAGATACCCCCTCCTCACGATTTGGGGAGGGTTCGTCGGGGGTATCTCCCTCCCCCTCTCGATGACGCCCTGCCAGGACGATGGCTCCGACCGCTGCTAGGAGGAGGAGGATCGAGCTGGCCTCGAAGGGGAGGAGGAACTTCTCCAGGAGGAGGCGGCCGATCGCGGCGGGATCGCCGAAACCGGCGGGGACGTCGGGCCCCTTCGTTCCCAGGGCGAGGAGGGCGGAGCTTAGGACTGCGATTGATAGCTCTACGAAGAGGGCGATGCCGAGGAGGGGGGCTAGGAACTGCTGGCCGGGGATCGGCTCCCAGGCGGACTCGCCGCCTTCGCCGACGTAGGCGACGACGAAGACGTAGAGGACCATCACCGCGCCGGCGTAGACGACCACTTGGGCGGCGGCGACGAAGGCCGAGGTGAGGAGCAGGAAGAGGACCGCCAGCGAGAAGAGGTGGGCGATCAGCGCCAGCACCGAGTAGAAGGGGTTGCGCATCGCGATCACGCCGACGGCGCCGCCGAGCGCGCCGAGCGCGGCGATGAAGAAGAGCACCGCTTCCACTACTCGCCCTCGCTCCGCAGCGGCGTCCGCTCGATCGGCTCCGCCAGCAGCATCTCCTTGGTGAAGATCAGGTCGCGGCGGTCGTAGTCGGCCATCTCGTAGTCGTGGCCCATCGTGATCGCGTCGAAGGGGCAGGCGATCTCGCAGTAGCCGCAGAAGATGCAGCGGGCGAGGTTGATCTCGTAGACGGCGGCGTAGCGCTCGCCGGCCGAGACCCGCTCGCCGGGCACGTTCTCCGCCGCGACGACGCGGATGCAGTCGGCCGGGCAGGCGGCGGCGCAGAGGGAGCAGCCGACGCATTTCTCCAGCCCGCTGTCCTCGAAGCGGTGCAGTTTGTGGCGGCCGCGGAAGCGCGGGTAGACCGGCGTCTTCTCCTCCGGGTACTCGATCGTCAGCGGCCCCTCGATCAGCCGCGCCATCGTCGTCTTCAGCCCGCGCAGGGTCTCGCCGAAGGCGCGGTAGGCGCCGCCGAGACCGCCCGGCTCGGGCCCGCGCTGCACCTCGACCACCTCGATCGAGTCGAGGTAGGAGGCCGCCTTGGGGTCGAAGCTCACCGAGCACCTCCGGCAGGCGCCTTTGCAAACCACTGGTTGACAAACGCGCCACGCATCACGTGACCACCACCAGGACCGCGGTGACGAGGACGTTGAGGGTGGCGAGCGGCAGCAGCACCTTCCAGCCGAGGCTCATCAACTGGTCATATCGAAGCCGCGGCAGCGTCGCCCGCACCCAGATGAAGACGAAGACCAGGCCGAGCATCTTCGCCAGCATCCAGATCGGGTCGAGGAAGCTCGGGCCGGGGCCCATCCAGCCGCCGAGGAACATCGCCGCGGCGATCCCGGAGACGACCAGGATCTCCATGTATTCGACCAACAGGAAGGAGCCGAAGCGCATGCCGCCGTACTCGGTCATGAATCCCTGGACCAGCTCGGCGTCGGCCTCGGGCATGTCGAACGGGGTGCGGTTGGTCTCGGCGAAGCCGGCGAGCATGAAGATCAGGAAGCCGACGAACTGGGGGACGATGAACCAGAGCTCGCCCTGCGAATGGACGATCGAGACCAGCGAGAGCGAGCCGCTCATCATGACCACGCCGAGCAGCGCCAGGCCCATCGAGACCTCGTAGGAGATCAGCTGCGCAGCCGAGCGCATCGCCCCGAGGAGGCTGTATTTGGAGCCCGAGGACCAGCCGCCGAGCAGCAGCCCGTAGAAGGCGATCGAGCCGACGGCGAAGAAGTAGAGGATGCCGATCGGCACGTCGATGCCGTAGAAGCCGACCCCGCCCTGGACGTCGCCCCAGGGGATGATCGCCAGCGAGAGCACCCCAGCCAGCACCGGCAGCAGCGGGCCGAGGATGAACAGGGTCGGGACCGCGTTCTCGGGCCGGAACGACTCCTTCGAGATCAGCTTGCCGACGTCGGCGAGCGGCTGCAGCAGCCCGAAGGGGCCGACCCGGTTGGGGCCGTAGCGGTGCTGGAAGCGGCCGATCAGCTTGCGCTCCAGGACCGTCAGCAGCGGCAGGATGCCGAAGATCACCGCGAAGATGACGACGCTCTTGACGACCATGATCCAGGTCGCTTCGGCGAAGGTGGTGTCGGCGAGGGGGAGCACTATGCCCGTACCTCGCTGAGCTTCTCGATCTTCACCTGGACGGGGCCGCCGTTGAGCAGGGCGTTGGCGTTGCCTTCGAGGATTCCCTCGGCGAGGAAGCAGACTCCCTGGGGCACGCGTTCCTTGACGTGGACCTCGGCCTCGACGCTCGATCCGTTTTGGCTGACGCGGACCTTGTCGCCGCTCCTCAGGCTCAGGCGCTCGGCGTCGGACGAGGAGATCTCGACGCGTTGCTGCGGCGTCAGGAACTTCAACGGCGGATTCAGCTCGGCGATCGGGCCGGCCCAGAGGTCGCGGTAGGTGCCGAGGGCCAGGGAGGCAGCATCCGAAGCTCCGGTCCCCCCTTCGGGCTCCGAACGCTCGCTCTCGGTCGCATCACCCCTCCGAACTGCATCAACTTT
>DATHFL010000066.1:0-3953 GCA_035318125.1 Solirubrobacterales bacterium
GACGAGAGGGCGAGACCGGCAAGCGGAAACACAAGCGTCATCAGCACCTCGTTGCGGCGGGGGGCGGCGAGGGAGACGGCGCCGACCAGGGTGACGAGGGCGATCGGGGTCGCCAGCGCGAGCAGCTCCCACCAGCGCCGGCGCAGTCCCAGCAGGGCGAAACCGGCGAGGCCGAGGAGGACGAGAGCGACCTGGACGACCCGGCCGGCCGTCGAGCTCATCGCTTCGCCGACGCCGCTGCCCCACATCCGGCCGACCTTGCGCACGGTCATCGCCAGGTAGCCGCCGGGGTCCTCGCCGAAGTACCGGTCGAAGTTGTCCTTGCCGGCCCTGCCGAGGGCCTGGTCGCGGGAGAGGCCGGGGTGTTCCGCCTGCACTTCCTTTGCGACTTCGTCGAAGAGCGCGGTCGGGTTGACCTTGTCGAGCGCTTCGGACCCCGGTTCCAGGTCGCGGCCCAGGTAGCGCTCGGCGAGGATCGCCTTCACCCGCTGGTACTCGCCGTCGGCGGGGAGGAAGGTGCCGACGTAGAGCGCCTTGCCGCCGCCGGTGGAGACCGGGACGACGCGGTCGAGGACGACGAGGTTGCGGACCGTCCAGGGGAGGATCGGCAGGACCAGGGCGAGGAGGAGGACCGCGGCGCCGGCGAGGCCGAGGCGCCATTCGCGCTCGTGCCAGGTCCGGATCGCGGCGAGGACCACGAAGGCCGCACCGACCAGCAGGTACTCGGGTCGGAACATCGCCGTCAGCCCGAAGAGGACGCCGGGCGCCGCCCAGGTCCACGTCGATCTTCGCTCGCTCGCCCAGAGCCAGGCGAGGATCGCGGCGGGGAGGGTCAGCATCGCCGGCGGCTCGCTCATCAGCTCACCGGTGGTGTGGATGAACGGCGGGTAGACGGCGACCGCGAAGGCGGCGAAGAGGCCGACCCAGCGGCCGAGCTCGCGGCCGCCCAGCCGCCAGCCGAGGGCGAAGACGACGAGGATCGTCGCCACCCCCAGCAGCGCCTCGACGATCCGCGCCGTCCCTTCCCGGGCGCCGCCGGTCGCGTAATAGGCGGCGGCGTAGAGGAACGGCGCGCCCGGCGACCAGTCGCTGGAGTCGCGGAATTCCGGCCCGCCGAAGCTCCCTTCCTCATACAGCGCCTTCGAGAGCGCGTAATAGGCGCGCGAGTCGTCGGCCGGGTTCTCAACCGGGTTGACGACCACGTATGCGCGCACGACCAGCCCCAGCAGCGCGATCGCCCCCAGCGCGATCAGCGTCCGCTTCCCGTAACGCTCGGGCAGCGCGCGAATCCAGGCGGCAACGGTCTTCAAGGCCGGCCCAGGCTATCCGGGGATTCGGGCGCGATTGGCGACTTGTGGGGGCTATGGCCCCTAAAACTCGCCACTCGAACGCTGGTGGTTAGCCAGGCGCTGGCGACACCGGTGAGGGCGGCAAGGAGAGGGACGAGGACCAAGACGCGCCGAGGTGAAGCGACGAGCAGGGCGCTGACCGCCGTGATCGCGAGGAAGATCGTGGCGAGCAGGAGCGCCTCCCAGCGCCGGCGCCAAGCCAGCACCGCCAGCCCGAGCAGGCCGAAGGCGACGAGCGCCCAGTGGAAGACCTCCCAGCCCGGCTCGCGCATCACGTCCCTGGGCCCGTATGCCCAGATCCGCCAGACCTTCGTCGCGACGAACCCGGCGTATTCGAGCGGGTCTTCAGAGACGTCGTCCCAGAGCTGTTCCTTGCCCAGCTTCGAGAGGGCCTGGTCGGTTTCCATCCCGGGATAGCGATCGGCCGCAAGTCGAGCGAGGATCTGCTCCATTCTCAGTCGCTGGGCGTCCTGGGATTGAAATAGATCTGGATTTTCAGCAACCACCTCCGCAGCGACCTGTTCCGGGTCTCCGTCGGAGGGCAGGTAGGTGCCGGCAAACAGCACCTGGCCGCCGCCGGTAGAGATCGGCACGAAACGGTCGAGCGCGACCGCGTTGCGGATAGTCCAGGGCGCGATCACGACCGCCAGGGCGCCGAGGAAGATTCCGGCGCGAAGCAGCGACTGGCGCCAGTCGGCGCTCGCTTCCCGCGCAAAAACCACCACCGCCACAAGGGCTCCCACCGCCAGGTACTCAGGTCGCACCAGCGCCAGCGCCCCGAACAACGCCCCGGGCAGCAGCCATCGCACCCAACCGCCATCCCAAGCCCAAAGCGCCCCAAGTACGCCTCCCGACAGCAGCGTCGCCGCCAACGGCTCGCCCATCAGCATCCCCTGGTACTCCAAAAGAGCGGGATAAATGGCAACAACGAGAGCGCCTGCCAACGCTGGCCAGACGGGCGCCGGGCCGACCTCACTTGAACGGGGTCGGCCCGGCGCCCGTCTGATCAGCCGCCTCCCGATCAAATACGCGAACAAGATCGAGAGCGCCCCGATCGCCGCCAGCACCACGCGCGCCAAGCGTTCGTGCACACCGCCGCTCACCTCGTACAGCCCCGCCACGAACAGCGGCAGCCCCGGCGAGTAGTTGCTCGACGGCTGCGTCGCCTGCGGTCCCACCGTGAACCCGTTGCCCTCGCTGAGGTTCGCGGCGATCGCCGCGTACGCCCGCGCGTCGTAGACCGGCGCCCGCCCGTCCCATGCCTCGCCGACCCGCAACCCCAGCCCCAGCAGGAGGATCGCGGCGAGCGCGGCGAGGCCCGCCCGCCCGCCGTGTCTCGCCGCCAGTCCGCTTTCCATCGGCCGGATTCAACTAGGACGGCCGGCCCGGCGCGCCGCCCGACCAACTAAGCTGCCGCCTTCATGCGAATCCTCATCCTTGGAGGCGACGGCTACCTGGGCTGGCCGACCGCGCTCCGCTTCTCGGCCCGCGGCCACGAGGTCTCCGTCGTCGACAACTTCTCGCGGCGCCGCTGGCACACCGAACACGGCACCGCCTCGCTGACCCCGATCGGGGAGCTCGACGAGCGGATCGCCGCCTGGCGCGAGGTCTCCGGCGAGCAGATCCGCAGCTACGTCGGCGCCGTCGAGGACGGCGACTTCCTCGACGAGGTCGTCGCCGAGACCAGGCCCGAGGCGATCGTCCACTACGGCGAGCAGCCCTCGGCGCCCTACTCGATGCTCTCCCGCGAGCGCGCGGTCGAGACCCAGCACACCAACGTGATCGGCAACCTCAACCTGCTCTTCTCGATGCGCGACCACGTCCCCGACGCCCACCTGGTCAAGCTCGGGACGATGGGCGAGTACGGGCAGCCCAACATCGACATCGAGGAGGGCTACATCGAGATCGAGCACAAGGGCCGCAAGGACACCCTGCCCTTCCCGAAGCTGCCGGGCTCGCTCTACCACTGCTCCAAGGTCCACGACTCGACCAACATCCACTTCGCCTGCCGCACCTGGGGCATCCGCGCGACCGACCTCAACCAGGGCGTCGTCTACGGCGTCGAGACCGAGGAGACCGCCCGCGACGAGCGCCTCGTCACCCGCTTCGACTACGACGAGCTCTTCGGCACCGTCCTCAACCGCTTCTGCGTCCAGGCGGTGATCGGCCACCCGCTCACCGTCTACGGCTCCGGCGGCCAGACCCGCGGCTTCCTCAACATCCGCGACACCCTGCAGTGCGTCGAGCTCGCGGTCCTCAACCCGGCCGAGCGCGGCGAAATGCGCGTCTACAACCAGTTCACCGAGCAGTTCTCGGTCCTCGAGCTGGCCGAGCTGGTCAAGCAGGCGGGCGAGCACCTCGGCTACTCGGTCCAGATCGACCACGTCGAGAACCCGCGGGTCGAGAAGGAAGAGCACTACTACAACGCGATCCACACCAAGCTGCTCGACCTCGGCCTCGAGCCAACCCTGCTGGGGGAGGAGCTGGTCGAGTCGATCATCCACGCGATCGAGCGCCACAAAGGCCGCGTCATCGAGACCGCAATCGCCCCGCAGACCCGCTGGAACCCGGCCAAATCGCCTGCAGGTCAGGCATAGCCGCTCG
>DATHFL010000067.1:0-3697 GCA_035318125.1 Solirubrobacterales bacterium
TCATCAGGGGCTCGCCCATGCCCATGAACACCGCGTGGTCCACCGCCTCGGTGCGGCGGAAGTGGAGAGCCTGGTCGAGGATCTCGGAGGCGGTGAGGTTTCGCCCGAAGCGCATCTGCCCGGTGGCGCAGAAGGTGCAGGTCAGCGGGCAGCCCGACTGCGAGGAGAGGCAGACCGAGCGCCGCCCGTCCCGGTAGCGCATCAGCACCGCCTCCAGCGGTCGCCCGTCGGCGGTGTGGAAGAGCGTCTTCACGGTGCCGTCGTCGGACTTCGCCTCCGTCGCCACCGTCAGCGTCGAGAACGGCACCTCCGCCTCCAGCCGCTCCCGCAGCACCGCCGGCAGGTTCGTCATCTCCCCGTAGGAGCGCGCCCCCCGCGCCACCCACTCCCACACCTGCTCGGCGCGGTAAGAGGGCTCACCGGCGCCCATGAGCTTTTCCTGCAGCAGCTCGCGATCCACCGGCCGAGTGTAGGGATACAGGCAACCAGTTCTGGCATTGGACGGAAGGCCTTCAGTCGACAAACCTCTGTCTCAGCTCGTCCTCATCGATCCCTTCGACCAGAAGAGTCTTATCGCGGCTTTTCTCGCCGCGGACGATGCTGACCCGCGAGGGCGCCACGCCAGCCGCCTTGGCCACGAGACGGCAGAGGGCCCGGTTCGCCTTGCCGTCGACCGGCGGCGCCGACACCCGCGCCTGCAGCACGCCATCGTCCATTCCGATCAGCTCATCCCGATGGCCGCGCGGGCGCAGCCGCACCTCGATCCGCGCCGCCGCCACCCGCGCTCCCTATGACTCCGCCGCGTCGGCGAGCAGCTGCTCGACCGCCTCGCGAGCGTACTCGAAGACGCGCTCGTCGCCGCTGAGGCGGTAGCGGGCGTTCGCCCCCATCACCAGCGAGTAGATCTCGAAGGCGAAGCGCTCGGGGTGCTCGACCCCGGCGATCCGCGCCTGCCGCTCGATCTCGCCCAGCCAGGCGTCGAGCGAGGCGGCGATCGCGTCACGGACCGGCCCCGGGCGGTCGTCGTACTCGGCCGAGGTGGCGCCCCAGAAGCAGCCGCCGGAGTAACGGTTGGTCTGAGCGAGGTAGCGCTCGGCCAGCGCCCGCAGCCGCGGCGCCCCGTCGGGGGCGGCCTGCGCCGGCTCGACCACCGCGGCGCGGAAGCGCGCGGCGGCGGCGGCGATCGTCGCCAGCTGCAGGTCCCGCTTGGAGCCGAAGTGGGCGAAGAGACCGCTCTTGCTCATCCGCAGCTCCGCCGCCAGGCGCCCGATCGTCAGCCCCTCCAGGCCCTCGACCGAGGCGAGATCGACGGCGCGGTCGAGGATTGCCTCGCGGGTCTCGGTCCCCTTCTGGGTGACGGGAGTCACAGACATAGGTTATAAAAAAGCACGAACGTTCGTTTCAGATCCGGCGCGGACGGGCCGCCGGCAACTCACGGAGGAGCAGATGAGCGACTACACGGTGAAGAAGATCGACGAGATGGAGGGCGTCTACCTCGGCGCCTTCAAACGGGCGCGGGCCGAGCTCGGCGTCACCGCGTTCGGGCTGCAGGTGATCGACATGCCGCCGGACTTCCCCGACTACCCCGAGCACGACCACGCCGGCGACGGCCAGGAGGAGGTCTTCCTGGCGATCCGCGGCGGCGGCGAGATCGAGATCGAGGGCGAGCGCTTTCCGCTCGACCCCGAGCACATGGTCCGCGTCGCCCCCGGGACCAAGCGCAAGGTCTGGCCGGGAGCCGACGGAATCCGGATGGTGATCGTCGGCGGCGTCCCCGGCGGCGCCTACGAGGCGCCGGACATCAGCAAGCTCGGAGAACCCGACCCGATGCGCAGTTAGTCTGAGGGGGCCTTGCGACGCCTCTTCCTCCTCGTCCTGATCGCCCTGGGTGCCCTCGCCCTGCCGGCCGCCCCCGCCGGGGCCGCGGCGGGGGCCCGGAGCGACGACGGGGAAACGGTCGTCGTCATCGCCGGCGACGTCACCGTCCCCCGCGGGGAAACCGTCGACGGGGTCTTCGTCGTCAGCGGCGACGTCCGCCTCGCGGGCCGCTCCGACGGCGACGTCGTCCTCTTCTCCGGCGACGCGGTCATCAGCGGCAGGATCGACGGCGACCTCGTCACCTTCGGCGGCCATGCCCGCCTGCTGCCGAGCGCCCACGTCACCGGCGACGTCCGCTACGGCGACGAACGGCCGACCGTCTCCGGCGACGCGATCGTCCGCGGCGACGTGACCAAGGAGAGCTGGCCCGACTCCGGCGACCTCCTCCCCTTCGTCGGCGCCCTCGTCCTCTGGCTCGCGATCGGCGTCTCCGCCGCGATCCTCGGCGTCCTCCTGCTGCTGGTCGCGCCGCGGGCGGCCGACGCGCTCGCCGCCCGCTCGCGGGAGCGGATCGGGCCGCTGATCGCGATCGGGATCGCGATCATGATCTGCCTGCCGGTGGCGGCGGTGATCGCCGCGGTCACCCTGGTCGGGCTGCCGCTGGCGCTCGGCATCCTCCTCGCCCTGCTGCCGCTCGGCGCCGTCGCCTACGTCGCCTCCGCCTGGGCGCTGGGACGGGCGGTGGTGAAGCCGCCGCAGGGCCGCATCCTCTCCTTCCTCGCCGGGCTGGCGATCCTCCGCGCCGCCGCCCTGGTGCCGTTCCTCGGCTGGTTCGTCGGCCTCGCCGCGGTGGTCTTCGGCCTCGGCCTGATCGGCGCCGCTATCGGGGCGGCCCGGGAGGGCCCGGAGCCGGCTCGAAGCCCGGGCAGCTGAGCACCGGCAGCCGCGGGTAGCGCGGGTAGGCGGGGTCGCTTCGCGAGCGCTCGCAGAGCGAGAAGACCGAGCCGCGGGTGTTCGGGACCAGCCGCTGGTGGCGACAGCGGTCGCAGAGGCCGGCCGGGGGTCGGGGCGCTGCCATCGCCCGAACCTAGCGCGCCGCTCCACCGCTCGCCGGAAACTGCGGCCTCCGATCGGGCACCTCCCGCCCCGCCGATCCCTAGCCTAGGTACGTGACCCGAGCAGCGACCCTCTTCGACGCCGACGCCGCCTCCTACACCGGCACGGTCGAGGTGATGGGCGTGATCTACCGCGCCGAGGACGACGGCTACGCGGTCCTGGAGGTGCGGGAGACCGAGAGCGGGGAAGGCTTCGCCCTGGTCGGCCCGGTCGCCCACCTGGGCGAGGGCGACCGCGCCGAAGTCAGCGGCGAGTGGCAGACCCACAGCCGCTACGGCCGCCAGCTGCGGGCGCAGGGGGCGCTGCCGCTCGACCCGACCGACCGCGAGGGCCAGGTCGCCTACCTGACCACCCTGCGCCACATCGGCCGCAAACGGGCCGAGAAGCTGGTCGCCGAGCACGGCGAGGGCGTCCTGCAGGCGATCGCCGCCAACCCGGAGGCGGTCTTCGGCTCGCTGAAGGGGGTCAGCGCCGACCAGGCCGTCGCCGCGGCCCAGTCCTGGTACGCGAGCCGGGCGATCCGCGACCTCCACGTGCAGCTGGCGCCGCACGGGCTCGCCCACCTGGCGGCGCCGATCCACGCCCGCTACGGCGAGAGCTCGATGCAGGTCCTGCACGAGGACCCCTACCGGCTGACCGAGGTCCCCGGCGTCGGCTTCGCCCGCGCCGACAAGATCGCCCTCGCCGCCGACGTGCCGCCGGAGTCGAGCCGCCGCGCCCAGGCCGCCGCCCTCTACGCGCTGATCGAGGCCGAGGGGCAGGG
>DATHFL010000068.1:0-2833 GCA_035318125.1 Solirubrobacterales bacterium
CGCCAGCCTTCCCGCTGGTCCGAGAGCGGCGTTACCGTGAACCTTCATCCGGGTCCTCCTTGCTTAGGGCGTTAGACACCCCGAGCTTCTTGGAGGGCCCGGATGGCCTTTCAGGTGTTCACAACGTGTGTGGGCGGGACAGCTAGACCGCGGCGAAGCGGCGCAGCGCCAGGCGCGCGATGACGGCGTAGGCGACGAAGAGCGCCGCCAGGTGCAGGAGCGGGCCGCCGATTCCCGGGCCGGCCGCGTCGAGCGCGGCGGTGATCGCCTGCAGCGCCGGCTTGAAGGGGAAGAGGGCGGTGAGGTAGCGGATCGCGTCGAAGAGGGTGGGGCTGACGGCGCCGGAGGGGACCAGCGAGAGGAAGGCGACCGGCAGCGTCACCATGAAGGCGAGCAGGGAGACCGCCCGCACCTCGCGCGCCGCCGCGCCCAGCGCCGCCCCGGCCGCGCCCAGCGCCGCTGCCCCGGCGACGATCGCCGCCAGCCAGAGCCCGATCCGCCCCAGCTCCAGGGGCACGAACAACCGCATCCCGAAGAGCATCAGCAGGGTCACCACCAGGCCGGCGGCGATCCCGAGGAGGACCTTCTCGGCGAGCAGGCCCTCGCTGGAGACCAGCCCCCGGGTCAGCCGCGGGAAGGCGTTCTCCTCCCGCTCCAGCGCCAGCGACCCCGCCACCAGGAGGACGACGACGAAGGCGAGGGTGAGCGTCGCGGCGACCGCGATCGCGAAGATTTCCAGCGGCGGGCTCTTGCCGCCGACCACGACCTTGTCGACCTTGATCGGCTGCGCCAGGCGGTCGATCAGCGGCTTGGCGACGTCGAGGTTGTCGCGCGCCTGGGAGGCGAACTCGGTCACCTGTTTCAGCGGCGGCCGCAGCCCGGGGGGCAGCGCCGGCGTCACCGCCTCGAGGATCCGCGCGCTCGTCCGCAGCCCGAGGATCGGGATCGTTTCGCCGAGCACCTCGAACTGACCGCCGTTGACGATCAGGTCCAGGTAGCGGCTGCCTTCGGAGCCGATCCGCCGCGCGATTCGCAGGTTCGCTTCCGCCAGCAGGGTGGTGATGCGGTCGTCGACCAGTTCCGCCTTGACCGCGTTTTCCTCGTTGACGAGGACTTCGACTTCGGGCACGCCGGGTCGCAGCGTCGAGAGCGAGTTGATCCGGTTGACGAGGTTGGCGGGCAGGACCAGCGCCGCCAGCGCATCGCCCGATTCGACCTTGCGCTCGGCCTCCTCGCGATCCTTGACGAAGACGCACTCGACCCGTTGGCAGACCCGCCCTTTGACGTTGGTCGAGGGCAGCTCCTGGCCGCCGACGTTGATCCGCGTCCCCGCCGGGACTTCGTTGAGGAAGACGACCCGGGGCTTGTCCGGCCCGCGCGAGATCGCGAAGCCGACCAGGACCGCGATCAGGATCGGGTAGGCGACCAGCAGCACCGCCTGCAGGGGCGAGCGCCGCAGGATCTGCAGGTCCTTCAGCAGCAGCCAGCGCACGCCCCGCATCAGTGCCCCCGGTGGTGGAGGTAGGCGACGAAGGCGGTCTCGAAGTCGCGGTCGGCGGCCTCGGGCGCCTCGCGCCGCACCGCCTCGCGCAGCTCCTCGGGGGAGCCGTCGAAGAGCCCCTCGCCGTCGGCGAGGACCAGCAGCCGGCCGCCGTAGCGCTCCGCCTCCTGGATGTCGTGGGTGGAGAAGATCACCGTGGTGCCGCGGCCGGCGAGGCCGGAGACGAACTCCCAGAGCCGGGCGCGCTGGCGCGGGTCGAGGCCGACGCTGGGCTCGTCGAGCAGCAGCACCGTCGGCCGCGCGAGCAGCCCGATCGCGATGTTGATCCGCTGCTGGTTGCCGCCGGAGAGGCGGGCGACGATCTCCTCGCGCCGCTCCCGCAGGCCGGTCAGCTCCAGCATCTCCTCGACCGAGGCGCGCGGGTCCTCGTGCCCCTCCAGCCGCGCGAACAGCAGCAGGTTCTCCTCCACGGTCAGCCGCCGGTAGAGCGCCGCCTGCTGCGGCACCCAGCCGACCTCGCCGCTCGGCACCTCGACCGCCCCCGCGTCGGGCTTGGCGATCCCGGCGAGGATCGAGAGGAGCGTCGTCTTGCCGGCCCCGTTCGGCCCGATGATCGCCACCAGCTCACCCGCGCCAGCTTCGAGCGAGACGCCCTTCAGCGCCTCCCGCTCTCCGAACCGCTTCACAAGCCCCTGTGCCTCCACGGGCGAACAAGCTACTGGCCCTTTCGTAAACTCGGCCCCAATGGCCTTCCCCGCCACTCGCCTCCGGCGCCTGCGCCGCACCGACGCCCTGCGCGGACTCGTCCGCGAGACCGAGCTCAATCCCGGGCACCTGATCCAGCCCGCCTTCGTGGTGGCCGGGGAGGGCGTGCGCGAGGAGGTGCCGTCGATGCCGGGGATCTCGCGGCTCTCGATCTCCAACCTGGTCGAGGAGGCCGGCGAGCTCGCGGCCGCCGGCGTCGGGGCGCTGATGCTGTTCGGCGTTCCCAGCGTCAAGGACGAGGTCGGCTCCGGCGCCTACGACGACGAGGGGATCGTGCAGATGGCGGTGCGGGCGCTGAAGGAGGCCCATCCCGACTTCGTGGTGATGACCGACGTCTGCCTCTGCGAGTACACCTCGCACGGGCACTGCGGTTTCGTCCGCGAGGGCGAAGTGGACAACGACATCACCCTCGAGCTCCTCGCGCGAACGGCGCTGTCCCACGCCGAGGCGGGCGCCGACATCGTCGCCCCTTCGGACATGATGGACGGCCGTGTCGCCGCGATCCGCCACCAGCTCGACGAGGAGGGGCACCCCAAGACCGCGATTCTCGCCTACGCGGCGAAGTTC
>DATHFL010000069.1:0-2830 GCA_035318125.1 Solirubrobacterales bacterium
GGCGTCGGGAGATCTGAAACTCACCGGCAACGCCTACCCGAACATCGACCAGGCCAGCACCCGGTCGGCGGAAGGGGAGATCGAAAGCGTCAACGTGCGCAAACTGAAAGAGGCCTGGACCCTCCCCTCGAAAGCGCAGAGCACCTACGGCGCCTATGCCGCCAGCCCGGTGATCGCCAACGGGGTCGTCTACATGCAGGACCTGGAATCGAGCGTGCAGGCGATCAGCCTGGAAACCGGCGAAGTCGTCTGGACCTGGAAGTCCGAATCGGCGACCCAGGGCCCGAACGGGGTCGTGGTCGGCGACGGCGCCGTCTACGGTGCGACCGCGACCGAAGCCTTCGCCCTCGACCAGGAAACCGGCAAGGAACTGTGGTCGGTGCCGGTGGCCGAAGCGCCGCTGGCGATCGACATGGCACCGGGCTACGAAGCCGGCCTCGTCTACGTCTCGACGGTGCCGGTCAACGTCAACTCCGAATACCAGGGCGGCGGCGTCGGCACCCTCTGGGCGCTGGACGCCAAAACCGGCAAAAAAGAGTGGCACTTCGACACCGTCCCCAAGGACCTCTGGGGCGACAAGAAAAACAACAGCGGCGGCGGCCTCTGGTACCCGCCCTCGTTCGACGAAAAGGGCTCGATGTACTTCGGGACCGGCAACCCGGTGCCGTACCCCGGCACCCCGAGCCAGCCCTGGGGCGCGAGCCGTCCCGGTCCCAACCTCTACACGAACTCGATCGTGAAACTGGACGCGAAGACCGGCAAGCTCGACTGGTACTACCAGGAGACGCCGCACGACCTCTACGACTGGGACTTCCAGAACTCGCCGATCCTGACCAAGGCCGGCGGCAGGGACGTCGCGATCGGCTCGGGCAAGTCCGGGATCGTCACCGCGGTCGACGCGAAGACCGGTAAGCCGGTCTGGAGCACCCCGGTCGGCAAACACAACGGCCATGACGAAGACAACCTGCTGGCGATGAAGGGCCAGGCCTCGAAGATCAAGGGCGGGGAAGTCCTGCCCGGGAACCTCGGCGGCGTGATCGCGCCGGCGGCGGCCGACAAAACCACCGTCTACGTGCCGTTCGTCAACGGCGGGGTTGTGGTGACGCCGGAACAGACCCTGCAGAACACCAGCGAACTCGAAGGCGGGATCGCCGCCCTCGACATCAAGACCGGCAAGGTCAAATGGGAAGAGGAATATTCGGCGGCGGCCTTCGGCTCGCCGGTGGTGATGAACGACGTCGTCTTCTTCACCACCTTCGACGGCACCGTTCACGCGCTGAAAGCCGACAGCGGCGGCGAACTCTGGTCGGGCAGCCTGCCGGCCGGTTCGAACAGCCCGGTCGCGGCGAGCGGCGACACCCTGGTCGTCCCGGCCGGGATCGCCTCCGCCGAAGGCCAGCGGCCGGCGCTGGTCGCCTACAGGCTCGGGGGCTGAGCCCAGGCATCCGCATCGCCATCGGCCGGGTCGGGTATGACTCGGTCGATGGCGATCAAGCGCAGCGCCGGCGTCCTGCTCTTCCGCCGCCGGGGCGGCGAGACCGAGTTTCTGCTCGTCCATCCCGGCGGCCCCTTCTGGGCGAAGAAGGACGCCGGCGCCTGGTCGATCCCCAAGGGCGGGATCGAGGACGCCGAGGAACCGCGCGCCTGCGCGATCCGCGAGCTCGAAGAGGAGCTGGGGCCGGCGCCGGCGCTGGAGCCCGAGGAGCTGATCGAGCTCGGCTCGATCCGCCAGCGGGCGGGGAAAGTGGTCGAAGCCTGGGCCGCCGAGGCGGACTTCGACCCGGCCGCCCTCGCCAGCAACACCTTCAAGATGGAGTGGCCGCCGCGCAGCGGCCGCGAGCAGGAGTTCCCCGAGGTCGACCGCGCCGAGTGGTTCGCCCTCGAAGCGGCGCGAGAGAAGATCCTCGCCGCCCAAGCCGAGTTCCTCGACCGCCTGCTGGAGCACCTCAACGGCGCTCCCAGCTCCTGACCAGGGCTCCGGCCGACGCTCAGGCGAGCTCCGGCCGGCGGGTCCTGTCTCCGATCGGGGGCTCTCCCTACCGGGAGAGTCCTCCCGATCGTCGCCACCCGCCGGAGGAGCGTCTTCAAGTCGAAAGCTACGAGGCGCCTTTGTCGCCCCCTGGTTGACAAAAGCGCCTTGGAGTTCGTCCTGCTTGCGCGGCTCCTCCGGCGGGTGGCTCGGGTGTGGGGGGTACCGAGCATCCAGCGCAGGTACCCCCCATCAGCCCGAGACGGGACCCGCCGGCCGGAGCTCCCCGGTCCCGAGCGGGACCGCTCGCTGGCGCTCGTTCCATCGTCGTTTGGCTAACAGCCGGACCGCGCTTATAGTCGGCCTGAGATGGAAAACGGCTCCACTCCGCGGTCTGAGCACGCTGGGGACGCGACTCAGAACGGTTCGCTGCCGCTTTCCGCCCGGCTGCTCGGGGTCGGGGTGCGGGGGGCGCGGACGGTCACGAAGGCGACCGGGATCGACCGGGCGGTCGAAGTCGCCGCCGAGGAGGCGATCGTCGCCGCGGTCGAGAGCAAAGCAGTCGAGCGGGCGCTGGCGCGGGTGCTGGAAGGCCCGCTGGTCGAAGAGGCCGTCGAGGGGGCGCTGGAGAGCGAGAGGGTCAAGCGGGCGCTGCTGGAGGCGATGGACAGCGAGCTGGTCGACGAGGTCTGGCGGAGGCTGCTGGCCAGCGATCAGGCCCAGCAGCTGGTCGAGCGGATCGCCGAGGCCCCCGAGGTCCGCGCCGCGATCAGCGCCCAGGGGATGGGGCTGATCGAGGACATCGGCCGCACGATCGCCCGGGTCGCCCGCCGGCTCGACGACCGCTTCGAGCGGATCGCC
>DATHFL010000070.1:0-4207 GCA_035318125.1 Solirubrobacterales bacterium
GCCGCTCGCGGCCCCGCAGTACCGCCGCCACCCGTTCCTGCGGCCGCAGCTCCTCCTCGCGGCGGCGGCGCCGGGAGATGGCGGGGGCGCCGAGGTCGACCCGCCGCGCCTCGGTGAAGCGGCCGTCGGCCGTCTCTTCGCCGCTGCCGTAGCCGAGCAGGACCCGCTCCGCCCCCTCTGTGGTGAGCTCACGGGCGCTGGGGTCGGCGGCGGTCACCGCCTGCACGTGCAGGGCCCGGTTGAGCAGGGCGATCCCTTCGCTGGCCAGGACCTCGACCGTGTCCTCGGCCTCGCAGGCTTCGTCGAGCCAGCGCGCCGCCCCCTCCTCGCTCTCGAAGGGGGCGAAGGCGCGGATCACGGTGGCGCGGGTCAGGGTCAGCGGTTCGGGATCGGGCTCGGCCGGCTTGCCGCGACCGCGCCGCCTCCTCCCGCTGGTCGCCGGGGCGCCGGTCCTGTTCAGCACCAGCACGCTCTCCTCCTCGCCGGTGTCGCCGGAGCGCGCCAGGTAGCGGCCCTCGGCCAGCGGCAGGGAGCCGGCGAAGTCGAACTGCACGAATCCGAAGAGCTTGGCCAACGACCTGATTGTCGCTGCTAGCCGGCGAGAAGCGAAATCAGTCGCCGCCGGCGGCGAGGCCGCCGTTGGTCTCGTCCGGCACCGCGTACTCCGAGGGCCGCACCGGCACGTCGGGGTTTTCGATCTGACCGAGGCGGTCGACCAGGCGCTGCCACTGGTCGGGTTTGAGCAGGGCGGCGAACTGAGCGCCGGGGCCGCCTTCGATCGGGTGGTAGCCGACGTGGACGTGGTCGTAGTGGTCGGCCATCGCGAAGCTGGCCGGGCCGGGCAGGTCCTCGAGCGAGATCACCTGGTGCGGGTGCATCGTCCCCTGCAGCTGCAGGACGGTGCGGATCAGCTCGCCGGCTGGCGTGCCGGGCCCCTGATGGCCGGTCACCGCCACCCCGTTGATCGCGGCGATGTCGACGGCGTCGCCGGTCGTGTGCTCGGAGACGTTGCCCGAGGTGGTCAGCAGCCCGTGGCCGCACTGCAGCGAGGTGATCGTCAGGTCGAAGCCCTTCGCGCTCAGGTAGGCGAGCATCGCCAGGATGCGGCGGTCGATCCGCCCGCCGGCGACGTCTTCGCGGCCGCAGCTGTAGATCGAGAGCCCCTTGTCGCCGAGGACCCGTTTCTGCAGCGCCTCCTTCGAGAGCAGGAGGACGCCGGCGCCGCTCAGCTTCCCGAACGGACTCTTGCCCTTGGCGCGGTAGATCGCGGTCGCCTCGAGCAGCTTCCAGCCGTCGAGGATCGGCTTCGGGTCGATCCGCGGCGCGCCCTTGCCGGCCGGGCGAATCGAGAAGTTGATGTGGGGGTCGATGCCCTCCTCGCCGGCGGCGACCCGGGCGATGACGGTGCCGGCGATCACTTTCGAGCCGACCCCGAGCGAGCCGTCGCGGCTGGCGGAGACGGCCGCTTCCAGGTGGCTCGCCTTGCCCTCCTCGGCGCGGCCGGGGTAGGCGCGCAGCCGCGGCCGCAGGTTCTCGCTTTCGACCGGGAGCCGCTTCTCCTTGCCGGTCGGCATCACCACCAGGCGGCGGTTGCGGACCAGCGGGCCGAGCTCGGCGTAGGTGTAGCGGTTGCCGTAGGTGTCTTCGAGGACGACGAAGTTGCCGAGCTTCCCGGAGCGGCCGAACTTGCGGATGACGCCGTCGTTGACGGCGACGACCGGGGCGCCCTGCTCGGTGAAGATGTTGATCCCGCGCGGGGTCGGGGAGGAGGAGATGACTTCGGCGGCGTCGCCGTAGCCCTCGATCCCCTTCTTCAGCGCCGCGCGGGCGGCGATGTCGTCGGCGTAGCGGGCGTCGGCGGCGATCGGGAAGTGGGCGCCCTCGGTGAGGCCGGTCAGCGAGCCGACCAGGTCGGCGGGGAGACGGCCGTAGGCGCGGGCGTAGAGCAGCACCTCCTGCACGTACCAGTCGGCGTGGTTGTAGGCGAAGATCGCCTGGTAGAGGTCCTGGTGGGCGCCGGCCAGCTTCAGGTAGTTGGCGGCGGCGCAGATCGCGTCGATCGGGTTGTAGGGGTCTTTGCGGCCGTCGCCGTTGGCGTCGAGGCCGAACGCTTCCCAGCTCGAGGGCAGGAACTGCATCCAGCCGACCGCGCCGGCGCTGGAGACGTTGAGGTTGGTGCCGAAGCCGGTCTCGATTTTGTTGATCGAGGCGAGCACCTCCCAGGGGATTCCGTATTCGGTGCCGCAGGCCTGGTAGATCGGCAGCAGGAAGGGCGGGATTTCGAAGGAGTCGATGATGAAGTTGGGGACGCCGATCGGGGCCGGCCCGAAGGGGGCGATCGTCGTCGTCGGGTTGGCGGCGGTGGGGGCGCCGCCGGGGGTGTACTGCGCGCCGCCGTCAGAGCCCTCCGGCAGCGGCTGGTCGCCGCCGCCGTTGGCGCCGGGGGCGGCGATCGCGCCGTCCTCGCCGGCGCTGCCGCCGAGCTGGTCGTTGCGGGCGACGCCGTCCCTGCCATCGGAGTCACCGCTGTCGCCGATCGCGCTGCCCTGCTTGATGCCGCCACCCGAGCCGCCGCCGCTGCCGGGAGCCGGGGTGCTGCCGGGAGCGGGGGAGGCTTCGCCTTCGCTCGGTTGCGAGGGCGCCGCGGGAGAGGGGGCCTCGTCGGCGTCCTCGGGGGATTCGCAGTCGGGGTCCTGATCGTCGGCGAGGCCGTCGCCGTCGTCGTCGACCCCGTTGGCGCAGGCGGGGGCCTGCAGGGAGGGGACCGCGGTGGTCGTCGTCGGGGAGGGCGGGACGATCGCGGTTTCGGACAGGGGCTCGGCGCCGGCCAGAGCCGCGCCCACGGCCGTCACCGCCAGGAAGCTGGCGAATGCGGCGGCGATCAGTGCGATCTTGGTTCTCATCCCGAAAACGTCCCTGCCCGCACTCGGTTTCCCCTCCCCGGGCAGTAGCGAGGTCAAGCTACCCACTAATGCATATGTCCGCAACGACTGCGGGCGCTCCCAACAAGGTCTTAAACATGGCTGTGACGGGAGAGTTTCAGCCAGGCCGGATGTGCTCGTTAAGCTGCTGGGGCTTTGACCTACGAGGACTACGAGCAGGACGGGCTGCGGGCCCGGGCCGAGCAGGCGCTCGGGGAGCTGGCGCAGGCCCTGATCGACAACCCCACCCTGCACGACGCCGTCACCGCCGCCCTGGGCGCGCGAGAGAAGGCGATCGAGGCCCAGCAGGCGGCGATGAGCGCCCTCAACCTGCCCTCCGCGACCGACGTCGAACGGCTGGAGCGGCGGCTGCGCTCCTTCTCCCAGCGCCTCGAGGACGTCGAGGAGGCGATCGACGACCTCAGCCGCGAACTCGGAGCGCTGCGGCGCGAAAACGCCAAAAAGGCGAAGAAGAAAACCGAGTCTAACCCTAAACCTTAGGGTGAGAGTATGGCCGCGGCGGCGGTTCCCGCCCGTTTCGCCGCCCCCTCCAGGTCCTCGTCGCCGAGCGACCGTCCCTCCTCGGTCTCGGCGACGATCAGCAGCGCCGCCACCCTGACCTCGAGCTTCGCGGCGGCGGCGAGGAGCGCCGCGGTCTGCATGTCGGCGACCTCGCCGGCCACGTCCACGTCAGCGGCATGACGGTGGAGGACGTCAAGGCTGACCACCGCCGCGGCTCGCCCCTCGTCGCCGAGCTCGTTTCGAAGAGCCTCCGTCAGCCTCGGATCGGGAGTCGCCATCGCCTTTCCCTCTGCTTGGGCGGCGGTGACGACGACTAGGTCACCGAGCTCAAAGTCGCCGAGCGCCGTGCAGGTCCCGACCCGCACCGCCCGCCGCACCCCCAACTCGGCGAGGTCGTGGAGGACGACGGTGGCGCTGGGGCCGCCCATCCCGGTCGACTGGATCGTCAGCTCCGCGCCCGCCTCCGTCTCGCCGCCGTAGCCCCACAGGCCCCGCGCGTGGTTGCTCATCTTCGGCTGGCGCAGCAGCTCCTGGGCCAGCATCAGCGCCCGGCCGGGGTCGCCGACGAGGATCGCCTCGGCGGCGATCGGGGCGGTGGGTCGCAGTCGGGCCGGCATCCCCGGCGACCCTAGCCCCTCAGGCACGGCGCCGACACCGGGGCGAACGACCCCTCTCGAATTTGCTCCAGCCGTCCAAAGACCTCCCGGGCACCCGTCCATAGCTTGGGAGCGATCAATCCAAACGCGACCGGCGGGGGCGTGATC
>DATHFL010000071.1:0-13488 GCA_035318125.1 Solirubrobacterales bacterium
ATTTCGGCACCGGCTTCAGCTCGTTCAGCTATCTGAAGGAACTGCCGGTCCAGCATCTCAAGCTCGACATCGAGTTCATCCGCAACCTCCCGACCTCGCCGAGCGACCAGAAACTGGTCCAGGCGATGGTCCAGTTCGCCAAGGCCTTCGGCCAGGAGACGGTCGCCGAGGGAATCGAGGACGCCGAGACCCTGACGATGGTCCGCGCCTTCGAGGTCGACTACGCCCAGGGCTTCCACATCGGCAAGCCGGCCCTGGTCGAGGGCGAAATCGCCGCCACCGCTTGAGCTGGAGCTACAGGCCCAGCGTTTTGGCGATGATGCCGCGCTGGATCTCGGAGGTGCCGCCGTAGATCGTCGAGACCAGCGAGGTGCGGACGAGGCGCTCCATGTCGTACTCGGAGGAGTAGCCGTAGCCGCCCATCATCTGCATCCCCTCGAGGGTGGTGCGCTTGGCGACCTCGGTGACGAAGAGCTTCACCATCGAGGCCTGCTGAGGCAGCATCCGGTCGGGGTCCTCGTCGACCATGCTGGCGACCCAGTGGGTCATCAGCCGCGCCGCCTGCAGGTCGGTGGCGAGGTCGGCGATCCGGTGCTGGAGCGCCTGGAAGGAGCCGATCGGGCGGTCGAACTGGCGCCGCTCCTTGACGTAGAGGAGGAGGTCGTCGAAGGCGCGCTGGGCGATCCCGAGCATCGTCGCGGCGAGGATCAGGCGCTCGACGTTGAGGCCGGCCATCAGCTGCATCCAGCCCTGGTCGACCGCGCCGAGGACGTCCTCGGCCCGCGCCTCGCAGTCGGTGAAGTAGAGGTGGTTGGTCTCGCGGCCGCCCATCGTCTCGATCGGGACCACCTCCATCCCCTCGGCGTCGCTGGGGACCCAGATCATCGTCATCCCCTCGTGCTTGTTGGCGCCGCGGGTGGTGCGGCAGACGACGAGGATGTGGTCGGAGATGTGGGCATTGGAGCAGAAGACCTTCTGGCCGTTGATGACGAAGGCGCCGTCGACCGCCTCGGCCTTGCAGGAGAGGGCGCCGACGTCGGAGCCGGCCTCGGGCTCGGTCATCGCGATCGCCTCGACCGAGCCGGAGGCGATGCCGCCGAGGATCTCTTCCTTCTGCGCCTCGGTGCCGAAGCGCTGGGTGGCGCCGGCGACGATCAGCGTCGTCGCGTAGCCGCCGATCGGGGCGAGGCCGCGCGAGGTCTCCTCCATGAACAGGCAGGCGTCGAGCATCGAACCGCCGGAGCCGCCGTACTGCTCGGGGATCGTCACCCCGAGCCAGCCCAGCTCCGCCATCTGCTTGTAGACGTCGAAGCTATGGTGCTCGCGATAGCCGTCGGTCAGCCGCTCGCGCTGGTCCGGCGTCCCGCACTCCCGGTCGCAGAAGTCCCGAATCGCGTCAACGAAGTCCTTCTGCTCGTCGCTGAGGGCGAAGTCCACGGCCGGCAGCATATAAGGAGTTTGGCTGCTCAGCCAGGTGCGTTCGTTGATCCCATTTTCCCCCAAGAAACTAATAGTGCAGCGATTTCCTAGGGGTAAAAGGGACTTTTTATCCGATTTACTTCCAAACTACGCGCAATTAAGACGTTTTTTGAGGTATAATGGGACTAACCATGGCATCAGAGCAAGAGAAGCAGCGCTTCACCCAGCTGGACGCAGAGGTGATCAGGCGCGCCAAGCAGAAACGCCTGGACTCGATCATTTTGCGACGCGACCGGGATTGGCTCGAAGACCTCTCGCCCAGACCAACGGATCTGGTCTCTCGAATG
This sequence comes from Solirubrobacterales bacterium, assembly GCA_035318125.1. Taxonomy (GTDB): domain Bacteria; phylum Actinomycetota; class Thermoleophilia; order Solirubrobacterales; family 70-9; genus VAYN01. Next base: position 1,767 of record DATHFL010000071.1, read on the forward strand.
GCACGCCGAGGAGCCCTGGTCCCACTTGGCGGCGGGCGCTACGCCATCCCCAACGTCGGGGATCGGTCAGCCCCCGCGTGGTCGACCGCCCTCGACGCAGAGCTCTCCCCTCTCGGCCCCTATTACGTGGGCTTCATGACGGCCCTCGAGGGCCATCGTCTGGTGGATCTCGATGAGGTCGAGGTCACCGTTGCCATCGGCTTCCACAACTCCCGGATCGAGAGGCAAGGATCGGTTGGAGGCCGTCCTCTCAGGGTGACCTCGATGTCTCGGCGCCTATTCGACTTCGGAGTCGAAACTGTCCGCCAAAGCCGTGAGCGGTCCTATCTGCGGAGCGACCTCGAGCGAACGCTGATCGACTGTCATCAGCGACCGAAGATGGTCGCGTCTCCGGAAGTCTGGGTCCGGGCATGGGCTCAGGCCTTCCGCTCGGATCAAGCCGGTCTCGGTCGCTTGCTCGATTACTCGTTCAGGATCGGCCCGTCCGCGTCTCGTAGAACCGGTGTACTTCTGTCTCTCTTGGGACACGGCGAGGTGGCCCGAGACGCATTCCCGAGCAGGATTCGCCGGGCGGATCGCATCGTCCCCCTTCTTGCCGGAAATCCCATCCTGCAGTCCGACGAAGTCGATCCCTACTGGCGGGTCGCCTTCAACATCCCGAAGGAACTGGTCGAAGGATGGCTCGCCTATGGCCGTTGACAGTCTTTTCGATCTTCCGGAGGACATCGACGACCAGATCGAGGCCTTGATCACGGGTCATCCCACGCTGACCCTGGACCGGGTAGTTCGCGACATCGCCCGCATCCACTGCCTACTGCATTTAGTCGAGGTCGGCGTCCTGGGCGACGAAGCTGTCCTGACCGGCGGGATGGCCATGCGCTGCTACAACAGCCAGCGGTTCAGCGTCTACGACAGCGATACCTCGAGCATCCCAGTCGTCAGCGATGAGCAATTGCTCAGGGCTCTGAACTATGAGGACGACGACCTTCGCGTCTCAATCTCCACCATCAAGCCGGAAGACCACGGGAAGGACTTGGTGAGCGCCCATCCCGTCGAGTTTGAGTCGTTTTTCACGGGACTCGAGGTCGAGGACACGACCTTCAAAGTGACCGTGTCGAACCGAGGGGTCGAGCGCGCAGCCGAGTGGCTGCCACTGCGCACCGGCTACCCGTTCCCCCTCTGGGATTCCACGAAGAAGTACCACCTCCCGGTGATGGCGAGAAACGAGCTCCTTGCAGAGAAGATCGTCGCCTGGTGGCCTTTCGCTCCTGCCAAGCACTACGCGGACATCGCCTACCTCGGTGCTCTGCTCGGGGCTGACGGCCTGGCCTCTGACCAAGCAACGCGAGATGATCTCTGCGGTCTCATTGAGAAGAAGCTCGATGCGAACAAGGGGGTCTCCCGCGAGCACAAAAAACGAGTCGAAGCGCTGACCCCCGACGCTCAAAAAGACCGGCTCGCGAATCCGGAGAAGTACTTGAGTCCCCAGCAGCCCTTCAGCAAGCTCGCGTTTTTTACCCCGACGCCCCCCGCAGCAGACAGAATGAAAGCCGGCGTGCAACGCTGGGTTGTTCCCCTCCTATTCGACTGACTCCCCAGCGATGAAGCCCGGAACGAGACTCGAACTCGTGACCCCTTCCTTACCATGGAAGTGCTCTACCAACTGAGCTATCCGGGCGAGTTGGGGCCCCTGCGAAGCCCCACGCTCAGGATGATTCTAGACGGTGCCCGGCGAGGGGAGCGGGTGGGGCTCAGAGGAACTTGGCCGGCTGGAACTTGCAGTAGCGGAAGTCGTAGTCGAAGACCAGGTTGTTGGCCTTGCGGGCGTTGACGTAGAGGCGGACGACCACCCTCTGGGCGGAGTCGCGTTCGCCGTGGGCGAGCTTGCGGCCGAGGGTTTCGAAGAGCTGGACCTCGGTCTTGACGTAGTTGAGCCAGGTGGTCAACCGGGCCTCGTCGGCCGGCGGCTTTTCCACCTGGACCAGCCGCTCCCGCGTCCGCTTCAGGGCTTTGGCGGCGGCGAAGACTTTCTTGGCGGCGGCGTCGAGCTTGCCTTCCTTGACCAGCCGTTTGACGCCTTTGAGGATCTTTTCGTTGGCTTCGGTGTTCGTCTTGCAGATCGGCTCGACCGCTTCTTTGTAGGTCTCGGGGGTCTGTTCCGCGAAGGCGGGGACCGCGAGCAGCAGCGCGGCGAAGACGGCGAATAGCGAGATCAGCTTCTTCCCTGGCATCGGAGCCTCCCTTGACCCTCGGTTACCCCGGCAATGTAGCTTGCCGGGAATGAATTCACGCCTGCTTCAACCGTCCTTAACCCTGATTTGTTTTGCCGCGATCCTGCTCGCCGGCTGCGGCGGCGGCTCGGACGAATCCTCGCGACCCGCTCCCTCGGCGGCCGAGTTCCCCGCGGCGAAGGGGAAGACGATCGCCGAGCTGCTGCACGACTCGGGGGCGAAGCCGAGCAAGCTGGTGGTCGCGCCGGCGGCCCAGGTCTTCGACCTCGGCCCGAACCGCTACCCCTTCGGCGTCTTCACGCGGGGCAACGAACAGGTCAGCGACGCCGACGTCGCCCTCTACTTCGCCAAGGACGGCAAGGGGCCGGCGATCGGGCCGCTGCCGGCGCAGGTGAGCTCGCTGGAGACCAAGCCCGCCTACCGGGCCGCGGGGGAGGAGGACGCCGTGACCGTCTACGTCGTCCCCAAGGTCGACTTCGACCGCGAGGGCGGCTGGCTGGCGATCGCGATGCTGAAGGGAGAGGACGGACTGGAAGTCTCGCGGGTGCCGAGCCCGGTGGTCGGCGGCACGCCGGCGGTCCCCGACGTCGGCGAGAAGGCGCCGGTGATCCACACCCCGACCGCGGCCGAGGTCGGCGGCGACCTGGCGAAGATCGACACCCGGGTGCCACCCGACCAGATGCACGAGGTCGACTTCGCCGACGCCGTCGGCAAGCAGCCGATCGTCCTCGTCTTCGCCACCCCCGCGCTCTGCCAGAGCCGGGTCTGCGGACCGGTCGTCGACGTCGCCCAGCAGGTCGCCGACGAGTACCAGGGCAAGGCCGACTTCATCCACATGGAGGTCTACAACGACAACGACCCCGGCAAGGGCATCCGCCCGCAGCTGCGGGCCTACGGGCTGCCGACCGAGCCCTGGACCTTCCTCGTCGATCGCAGCGGGATCGTCCGCGACCGCATCGAGGGCGCATACGGCGTGTTGGAACTCGAACAGGCGATGCGGAAGATCGCTCCGGAGTGATTCCGGGGCTTCGTTACGCTTTTCGCCGCGCAGGGTAGCCCGCTGGGAGGCAGGGTCGACGACAAACGACGCTGCAAGGAGATACATGAAGCACCCGCTCGCAGTACCCGCCCTCGCCATCGTCTTCTGTCTGGCGCTCGGCGTGCCCGCCGTCGCCGGAATCGGCGGTAAGCACGGCCAGCACCACCATTCGAAGGCGAAGACCTTCGAAGTCTGCAAGCACGGCTGCCGCTTCCGCACGATCCAGAAGGCGGTCGACGCCGCCGGCTCCTTCAAAGCGAAGAAGGGCAACGCGAACAAGAAGGTCGTGGTCGCGATCCGGCCGGGCAAGTACGTCGAGGGCGTGGTCGTCGACGGGACCCTGAAGAGGAAGGACTTCGACGAACTGACGATCGAAGGGACGAAGAAGGACCGCCGCAAGGTGGTCCTCGAGGGCAAGAACGCCAAGGGCGAGCTCGGCGCGGCTCAGAACGGGATCGAGGCGATCAGCGTCGACGGGCTGGTGCTGCGGAACATGTGGGCGCGGAACTACCAGTCGAACGGGTTCTTCGTCCACTCCTCGGGCGAAGGCGGCCAGCACTGCGACGGCTACACGATGGACAACCTGCTGACCTCGGCGAACCGCTCCTACGGGCTCTTCGCCAAGGGCTGCTTCGGCGGCAAGATGATCGACTCCGCCGGCTTCCACCACGGCGACTCCGCCTTCTACGTCGGCGAAACGCCGTGCGACTCGAAGACCTGGACCAACCACGGGGTCGCGCCGCCGCCGAAGCCCTGCCAGCGCAAACCGAAGTGGACGCTGCTGAAGAACCTCCGCAGCTACGAAAACGTGCTCGGCTACTCGGGGACGAACTCGAAGTACGTCAAGATCGTCGAGTCGGCCTTCTACAACAACGGCGCCGGGATCGTCCCGAACACGCTCGACAGCGAGGGCTTCGAGCCCAACGGCTGGAACGTGATCGAACGCAACGACGTGTTCTGGAACAACTACAACTACTTCCTCGCCGCCTCGGCCTTCCACACCGTCTCGGGAGGCCTGGGACAGCTGGCGGGGGCGACGGTCAACTACCCGACCGGGGTGGGCATCGTCCTCTACGGCAGCGCCAACACCGTGGTCAGGCATAACGACGTCTTCGGCAACTACAAGTGGGGCGTCGCCTCATTCTCCGGGCCCGGAGAAGTGTTCGTCGCCAACCAGGGCGACGACGCCAAGAACATCAACAACCAGATCGCCGAAAACACGATGGGCCGCGACGGGGCCGACCCGAACGGCGAATACGACTTCTGGAACGACTACACCGGCGGCGGCAACTGCTGGGGCGCCAACAGCGCCGGCGCCACCTTTGCCCCCGGCAACGGCAAAGTCCCGCTGGAAAAAATCTACCCGGCCTGCCCGCAGGCGGAAGTGCTGAACGACCAGGTGCGCAGCCTCGACATCACCGCCGGGCTGCAGGTGAACCTGGCCGAACAGAGCGATCCGAAAACGATCCTCGGCTACGCGACCTCGAACCCGCCGCAGAACCAGCAGTGCACCTGGGTGCGGCGCGTGCCGGCGCACCCGCCGTTCGAAAAATTCACGCCGGTCGAGGTGGCGCCGCAGCCCGGGGAGCTGAGCTGCGGATGAGGGACGGAGCGAAGCGCCGTGTCGGAGGGATGGCCGTGGCTTGTGCGGCCACCCTCGCCCTGCTGGGCGCGGTACCCGTCGGGGTGGGATCGGCCGCGACCAAACCGAAGCCGGTGAGGGTGACGGTCAACGACTTCTACTTCGCCCCGACCGCGGTGACGATCCGCAAAGGGCGATCGGTGAAGTGGGTCTGGTCGCAGTTCAACACCTACCCCCACGACGTCCACCTGAAGAAGGGGCCGGCGAACCTGAAGAACAAGGGCTCCTACTCGACGCGGACGACGGCGGTGACCGAAGCGAGCTTCCTGAAGAAGTTCGAAACGCCCGGCACCTACAGGTACATCTGCACGGTCCATCCCGACGAAATGCGGATGACCGTGACCGTCAAGCGGTAGCGGCGTGGCACCGGAACCGCTCGATCGCCGGGGCTTTCTCGCCCTCTCCGGCGGGGCGCTGATCTGCACCCTCGCCGGCCAGGAGGTCGCCACCGACGAGGGCAGGATCGACGTCGAGGGGCTGTCACGCCAGGTGAGGGTGCCGCCGAAGGTGGCGGCGGCGGAGTGGCGCGGCAGCGACCTGGGCGCTCGGCGCCTGACGGCGCTCGCCGGCAGCGGCGCCGTCCGCGAGTACTGGATCGCGGCCGAGCCGGTCGAGTGGAACGTCGTCCCCACCCACAGCGACCAGATGATGGCCGAGAAGGTGAAGGGCAAGACCCGCTTCGGCGCCTACGGCTACCGGCCCTACTCGGAAGGGTTCAAATCGCCGCTGGGCAGGGCGACGGTGCCGGGGCCGCTGATCGAAGCGGAGGTGGGCGACACGGTCGTCGTCCACTTCCGCAACAAGCTGCGGGCGCCGGTGACGATCCACCCGCACGGGATCTTCTACGCCAACGAGATGGACGGCGCCTACAAGGGCAAGTGGACCGACCCCGGCGGCTTCGTCCAGCGCAACCGCACCTTCACCTACGTCTGGGAAGCGCGCGAGGGGACCGAGGGGACCTGGCTCTACCACGACCACGGGCCGATGGACCCGCTGCCGCTGTTCAAGGGCCTGTTCGGGCCGCTGGTGATCCGCAAGCCGGGCGAAGCGCGGCCCGAGAGCGAGTTCTTCCTCGGCTTCCACACCTGGGACCCGTCGATCACCGGCCTGCGGGGGACCTTCTTCTGCGTCAACGGCAAGGCCTATGCGGGTAACACGCCGACGCTGGAAGCGAAGGTGGGGCAGCGGGTCCGCTTCCACGTCTACGGCGTCGACAACTTCTTCCACACCTTCCACCTGCACGGGCACCGCTGGAGCGAACCGGACGGGCGGATCGTCGACAACAGGACCTTCGGCCCCGCCGACTCGTTCGGCTTCGAGCTCGTCGAGGACAACCCCGGCCGCTGGTTCTACCACTGTCACGTCTTCCAGCACCTGCACCAGGGGATGAACGGTTGGTACCTCGTTTCCTAGGCGGATTGCTGGCGCTGGCGCTGGCCTTCCCCGCGACCGCCGCGGCGCTCAACACGCGGGTCTCGATCGCCGACTACACCTGGTCGAACCGGGAAGTGCGCGTCGACCTCGGCGAGAAGGTGACCTGGGACTGGCTCGGGCCCGATCTCGCCCACTCGGTCACCGGCATCTCCGCCAACGACCTCGGCTGGGACTCCGACCCCGGCACCGACGCCCCCGCCCACCGGGCCGGCGACAGCTTCACCTTGCAGTTCACGCAGCCCGGTACCTACCTCTTCCAGTGCAAGCTGCACGCGGCGGTGCGGGGCGAGGTGGTCGTCTCCGACGTCCCCGGGGACCCGAACTCGGACCCCGGCCCGCAGCCGCCGCTGAACATCGACGTGAAGCCGCCGACGCTGGGCTCGGTGACGCTGGCGAAGCGGCAGGTGAAGGGGACCCGCGGGTTCGGGTTCAGCCTGCAGGTGAGCGAGCGCGGGTCGCTCGACGCCGAGTACTACCGGCTGGGCTCGAAGGGAAGGCGCGTCTTCAACGGCTACGAGACCTGGAAGACGTTCATCGGCATCAACCACCTGACCCTGGCGCGGCGCGGCAAGCACTTCCGGGCGCGGGCGGGGCGCTACGAGGTGGTGCTGCGGGCCACCGACGAAGCCGCCAACGAGTCGCGGCCGGTGCGGAAGCGGTTCGCGATCGTCGGCTAGAGGCGCTTTTGTCAACCAGTGGTTTGCAAAGGCGCCTCGCCTCCTCTAGCGGGAGCGTTTGCGACGGCGCTTGCCGGCCGGTTCGCCGGCCTCGCGGAGGGTGCGTTCGCCGGCCCGGTCGGTCGACTCCCCCATCGTGATCTGGAACATCGCCAGCAGCGCGTCGGAGGCGAGCGGGCGCATGCGGTCGAGGGCCTCGCGCACTTTCGGCCAGTCCTCGTCGGGGCGGCCGGCCTTGTCGAAGGGCTCCCAGATCTCCTTGACGAAGAGCTCGACGAAGGTGCGGGCGACGCCTTCCGAGCAGCGGCGCAGCTCCTCGGCGGTCTCGACCGCGGCCTGAGCGGAGACGCCGAGCTCGATCAGGGCGGCGCCAGCGCGCTGCAGGCGCGGGCTGATCACCTCGAGCTTGCCGTCGGGAAGCTGGCGCACGATGCCCATTTCTTCCGATCGCTGCAGCAGCTTCTGGTCGAGCTCGTCCACTCTCCAGGCGGCTGCCAGCTCGGCTTCGTCGAAGATTTCCGGCGTCTCGTCCTCGAACGGGGCGCGGATCGCGCGGGCGAAGTCGACCATCTCGCGGGAGGAGCCCTCGCTGCTCTCCAGCACGAGCCGGATCGCCTCCAGGTTGAGGCCCTCGGCCTGCATTTCGCGGGTCAGTTCGATGCGGGCGACATGGTCCTCGTTGTAGTAGCCGGTGCGGCCGTGGACCTCGGGCGGCGGCAGCAGGCCACGGGTCTGGTGGGCGCGGATGTTGCGGATCGTCATCCCGGTCCGCCGCGCCAGTTCGCCGATCGTCAGCTTGCCGTCGAGCTTCTTCTTGCCGCTCGCCATCAGCTCATCGTAAGCGCGAAGCGCTGACCGTTCATCTTCTTCGCAGCGGGCGAACAGAGAAATGCGATCGCCTCGGCGAGGTCCTCGGCGGGGGTGAAGGTGGGGAACTCCTCGCCGGGGTCCTCCTCCCGCATCCGCGGCGTCAGGATCGCCTCGACGACGAGGATGTTGGCGGTGGCGCCGCCGGGCTCGAAGCCGTCGGCGAGGGCGAGCGTCCAGGCCTCGGCGGCGGCCTTCGCCGCCGCGTAGGCGGCGTTGGCGTTGCTCGGAGCCTGCGCCTGCTTGGCGGAGACGAGGACGAAGCGACCGTGCTCGCCGGCGGCAGCGATCTGGTCGTGGAAGGCGCGGCTCGTGTGCTGGACGGTGCGGACGAGGAGGTCGTGGAGGAGCTCCCAGTCCTCCAGCGGCGCCTCGTGCAGCGGCTGCCCGCCGCGCCAGCCGCCGACCAGGTGGACGAGCCCGTCGACGTGGCCGAAGCGCTCAACCAAGGCGGCGCACCAGGCGCGGGTCGCCTCCTCGTCGAGGAGGTCGACGGCGCGCCCGTCCCAGCGCTCGGGCGGTAGACCGAGGTCGGCGGCAAGAGCGTCGAGCGTCCCCTCGTCCCGATCGGTGCCAGCGACCGTGGCGCCAGCCGCAGCGAGCCGCTCCGCTACAACCGGCCCCAGACCCCCGCCAACCCCGGCAATCGCGATCACTCGCCCCTCGAGCATGGGCTTCATCTTCTCAGTAGTGGCGCTTTTGTACGGGATAGCCGAACAAAAGCGCCACGGGACGACTCGGGGATGGGGGAGGCAGGATTCGAACCTGCGTAGGCATAGCCAACGCGTTTACAGCGCGTCTCCTTTAACCACTCGGACACTCCCCCGAGCTAGGGCGCAGAGTCTAAAGGGACGCCTAACCCTCCGACACGCCGAGGCGCGCTGACATCTGTTCGTTGAAGGCGGTGAGGGCGGAGAAGGGGCGCATGAAGACGGTCAGCTCGGCAACGCGGCCTTCGTCGTCGAGCTCGAGGAAGTCGATCCCCTCAAGCTCGCGGTCGCCGACCATGGCCTTGAAGCGCAGGGCGATGGTGTCGCCTTCGGCCAGCTCGTGGGTGTAGGCGAGATCCTCCAGGGTGGCGGCGACGTGGGTGAGGACGGCGGCCACCGTGTCGCGCCCTTCGAAGCCGCGGAAGAGGATCGGGCTGTGGAGGACGACGTCCTCGCGGAGGGTCTCCGTCAGCAGCTCCAGGTCCTTGGCTTCGGCGGCGCGGCGGAAGGGGTGGGGCTCGGCCATCAGGCCTCCACTGTAGCTGGGCCCGATGGGATACTCACGCGGTGCCGAGCGACCGCTTCTACTCGCGCTTCTCCCACTCGCTCGGAGCAACCGGTCTGCGCCTGGTCGGCAAGCTGAACACGCCGGTCTACCGGCTCACCGGCGGGCGGGTCGGCGGCAGGGTCGGGAAAGGGCCCGTGCTCCTGCTCACCACCACCGGCCGCAAGTCGGGGCAGCCGCGCACGGCGCCGGTCCTCTACCTCGCCGACGGCGAGCGCTTCGTCGTCATCAACACCAACGCCGGCAACGCGAAGACGCCGGCCTGGTCGCTCAACCTCCGCGCCGATCCCGAGGCCGAAGTCGAGGTCGGGCGCAGGCGGGTCAAGGTGCGCGCCCGGCTGGCCGAGGGGGAGGAGCGGGCCGACCTCTGGCGCCGGCACATGGAGCAGTACTCCGGCTGGGAGTACTACGAGTCGAAGCTGGACCGCGAGATCGGCGTCTTCGTGCTCGAACCAGTCTGACGTGACTGGGACGTCGTCAGGCAAGGACGCAGGGAGCGCGGTGTGCTCCGCACACAAGCGACCGAGGACGCCGCTTGACGGCGTCCCAGTCCGTCAGGAGGCTTCCCGAAGCATCTGCGCCTCGGGTAAACGCTTCAGCTTCTTCAGCGTGTTGTTCTCGATCTGGCGGATCCGCTCGCGGGTGACGCCGAAGGTGCGGCCGACTTCCTCCAGCGTCAGCGGCTCGGCGCCGGCGAGGCCGTAGCGAAGTTCGATCACCTGCCGCTCGCGCTCCGGCAGCGCTTCCAGCGCCCTCTTCACGCCCTCCTTCTGCAGGTGCTCGCTCGCTTCCTCGAACGGCTCCAGCACCGCATCGTCAGCGACGAAGTCGCCGAGCTCGGATTCGTCCTCGTCGCCGACCGGTTTCTCCAGCGAGACCGGGAGCTGGGCGACGCGGAGGATGTCGCGGACGTCGGAGACCGGCCAGCGCAGCTCTTCGGCGATCTCCACCGGCTCCGGCTCGCGCCCCAGTTTCTGCACCAGCTGCCGTTCGACGTGGGCGACGCGGTTCAGTTTCTCGACCATGTGGACGGGGATCCGGATCGTCCGCGCCTTGTCGGCGATCGCCCGCGTCACCGCCTGGCGGATCCACCAGGTCGCGTAGGTCGAGAACTTGTAGCCGCGGCGGTAGTCGAACTTCTCGACCGCCCGGATCAGCCCCAGCGAGCCCTCCTGGATCAGGTCGAGGAAGCTGAGCCCGCGGCCCAGATAGCCTTTCGCGATCGAGACGACGAGGCGCAGGTTGGCCTCGACCATCTGCCGCTTCGCCAGCATGTCGCCGCGCTCGATCCGTTTCGCCAGTTCGACCTCCTGCTGCGCGGTCAGCAGGTCGACCTGGCCGATCGCCCGCAGGTAGAGCCGCAGCGAGTCGAGGCTGGGCTCGACGGTGAGGTCGAGCTCTTCCTTCTTCGCCGAGTCGCCGCCCCGCTGGGCCTTGTAAGCGCTGACGCCGTCCTCGGCGATCACGTCGATCCCGTGCTCGACCAGGTGGGCGTGGAGCTGGGAGACCTGCTCCTTGGTGATCTCGACCTCCTCCAGTGTCGCCGAGATCTGCTCGAAGGTCAGATAGCCGCGCTCGCGCCCCTGCGCAATCAGCCCGCGAAGCTCCTCGATCTCTCCGATCGGGCTCTCCTGAGCATCACGCTCGATGACGTCCGCCGCGGTCTCCAACGGTTCGATAGTCACTGCTCGCGCCGCGTCCTCTCCCCTTAGCTCCCGTGGCCGGCCCTAAAGCTCCGACCGCGCCGGATTATAGGCGGAAAAAACTCTCCAACGTCCGAAGAGCTTAGTCGCTTACTATTCGTTAGCCGATGGCCAGTCAGACGACCGCCACCCCAGCCGCGCCCGACGTCCAAGCCGGCCTGCCCGCGACCCAGGTCAGCCTCTCCCGCGTCGGCGTCACCGGCGTCGAGAAGGTGATCCGGGTCAAGACCGACGGCGTCGAGAACCTCTTCTACGCCGGCTTCGAGTGCTTCGTCGACCTCAACCCGCAGCAGGCGGGCGTCCACATGTCCCGCTTCGAGGAGATCGTCGGCGAGGCGATCGACGAGGTGGTCCTGGGCGAGGCCTTCAAGGCCGAGGTGCTCGCCGCCCACGTCGCCGAGAAGGTGCGGGAGCGGCAGGGCGGCCAGCGGGCCGAGGTCTCGATCACCGCCCGCTACCCGGAGACGGTGGAGACGCCGGAGACCGGCAAGAGCACCCAGGAGATCTACGTCCTCTACGGCACCGCCGTCGCCTCCGAGCGCGGCACCCGCACCCTGACCGGGGTCGAGGCGCAGGGCATGACCGCCTGCCCCTGCGCCCAGACGCTCGTGCAGTCGGCGTCCCGCGAGCGGCTCATCGCCGACGGCTTCGGCGAGGACGAGATCGAGCGGATCTTCGAGGCCGTGCCGGTCGCGACCCACAACCAGCGCGGGCTCGGCACGCTCCACGTCGGCTGCCCGGAGGAGTGCGACCTCGACATCGACGCCCAGCGCCTCGTCGCGATCGTCGAGAACTCGATGTCGTCGGAAATCTACGAGCTGATGAAGCGCTCGGACGAGGGCGCGGTCGTCGAG
>DATHFL010000072.1:0-4938 GCA_035318125.1 Solirubrobacterales bacterium
GGAACATCGCGATCGCCAGCGCTCCGGCCAGGATCAGCCGCTTGCCGGGGAATTCCAGCCGCGCGATCGCGTAGGCGCAGAGGGAGGCGAGGACGATCGCGATCACCGTCGTGATCAGCGCGATCGCGATCGAGTTGATCAGCGGCTTGATGAAGGGGCTCTCGTCGATCCCGCCTTCGAACAGGCTCTTGTAGTTGTCGAAGGAGATCTCGGAGGGGATGAAGCGCTGGTCGGTCAGCGCTTCCGGCGGCTTCAGCGAGATCGAGATCAGCCACAGCACCGGGATCAGGGCGAAGACCACCACCAGCACGATGGCGATGCTCCAGAGGGCGTAGTCGCGGTTGCCGCGTTGTTCCATCTCAGCCTCCCGGCCGGCCTTCTTCGAGTCGCGTCCCGAAGCCGCGCACGAACAGCAGCGCGATCAGGAAGACGCAGATGAAGATCAGCACCGAGACCGCCGAGCCGAGCCCGAGGTTGAGGCGCGAGATCAGCTGGTTGTAGCCGAGGATCGAGACCGATTCGGTGTCCAGCGCACCGCGGGTCATGATGAAGATCGTGTCGAAGACGCGGAAGGCGTCGAGGGTGCGGAAGAGCAGCGCGACCAGGATCGCCGGCTTCATCAGCGGCAGCGTGATCCGCGTGAACCGCTGCCAGGCGGTGGCGCCGTCGACCCGCGCCGCCTCGTACAGCTGGGTGTCGATCGTCACCAGCCCGGCCAGCAGCAGGAGCGCCATGAACGGGGTCGTCTTCCAGACCTCCGCGAGGATGATCACGACGAAGGAGCTGACGCGGCCGCCGAACCAGTCCATTTCGTCGCTGATCAGCGGCAGGTTGTTGACGAAGCCGGTTTCCGGCGAGAAGGCGAACTGCCAGGCGAAGGCGGCGACGACGGTGATGATCCCGTAGGGGATGAGCACCGCCGTGCGGACGACGCCGCGGCCGAAGATCGCCCTGTACATCACCATCGCGATCGCCATCCCCAGCACCAGCTCGATCGCGACCGAGACCACCATGATGAAGACGGTGTTGAGGAGGTCCGTCCACCAGAGGTCGGAGGAGAGGACGGCGGTGTAGTTGTCGAGGCCGACGAAGCCGCCCTCGTCGGGGAAGCGGAGGTCGACGTCCTGCAGCGAGAGGACGACGGCGTAGGCGATCGGGTAGGCGGTGACCAGGAGCATCGCCAGCACCGCCGGCGCGCAGAGCATCCAGGCCAGTTTCCGTTCCGAGCGGGTGCGCTCCGACTTCATCAGAGCAGCCCTTCCCGCTTGACCGCGTCTTCGACGTTCTCCTTCAGTTCGTCGAAGACCGATTCGGTGTCGTCGGGGTCGATCTTGTCCGGCGGGTGCAGCGAGCGCTGGACCGCCAGCGAGACGTCCTGGTAGGCCGGGGTGGTCGGCCGCGGACCGGAGGCTTCGATCGATTCCTTGACCAGCTCGGCGAAGCCCGGATAGGCCTCGGTCACGGTTTTGTCGCTGTAGAGGTCGGAGCGCGAGGGGGGCAGCCCGTCGAGTTCGATCGCCGTTTTCTGGCTCTCCTTGCCGGCGAGGCAGGCGGCCGCTTCGAAGGCGACGTCCTTGTTCTCGGAGAAGGCGCTGACCGCGAGGTTGAAACCGCCGAGCGGCGGTTTGCTCGGGGTGTTCGCGTCGACCCGGGGGAAGCGCGCGTAACCCATGTTCTTGAAGACGTCCGGCGCTTCTTCTTTGGCGCTCGCGTAGGAGAAGGTGTAGTTGGTCATGAAGGCCGATTCGCCGGCCTCGAAGCCGAGCCGGGCGGTGTCCTCGTCGGAGGTCGAGAGGCTCGGGGGCGCCGCGCCGCCGTTGGCCAGCTTGCCGAGCACTTCCAGCGCCTTTTCGGTCGGCCCCTGTTCGAGGTCGACTGCTTCGGGGCCGGAGAGGATTTCGGTGCCGGCGCTCTCGATCAGCGCGTTGACCAGGACCATGTAGCCCTCGTAGCGGTTCGCCTGGACCTGGATCGAGCCCGCTTCTTCGAGGTTTTCCGCCACCTCGATCATCTCGTCCCAGGTTTTCGGCGGCTGTTTGACCAGGTCTTTGCGGTACCAGAGCAGCTGGGTGTTGGTGTTGAACGGCGCCGCGTAGAGCTTGTCCTCGAACGAGGCCGTCTCGATCACGTTGGGGAAGACGTTTTCGGTCACCTGTTCTTTCAGGGGCCCGGTCCACTCTTCGACCCAGCCGGCGTTGGCGAACTCGCCGGTCCAGATCACGTCCATGCCGACGATGTCGATCGAGGAGTCCTCGGCCCCCAGCCGGCGGACCAGCTGTTCGCGCTGCTGGCTCGCGTCGGTGGGGAGGAATTCGGGCGCGATCGTGTATTTGCCGTTCGATTCCTCCGAGCAGCGTTTCGAGACTTCCTCGATCGTCCCGCCCGGCTGGATCGCGACGAAGAAGGTGAGCTCACGCGATCCGGATTCGTCGGAGCCGCCGCAGGCAGCGAGGGCGATTGCGGCGAGGGCCGAAGCCGTGAGGCAGATCAGGACACGCTGCGGCCAACCGGTTTCCACACTCTCTCCTCCATCTCCACCCCTCCTCAGGGTGCATTGGAAAAGCTGCCCGGAGGGGCGGCCGTCTAAACGCGGGCGGCGAGCGAGAGCCAAGCCTCGCGCGCCGCGGCGAGGGAGACGGTGAGGCTGCGGTCGCCGGCGGCGATCTCGATCGCCTCGCCGCCGACCTCCCCGAGCAGGGTGGCGCCGAGGCCCTCCAGGACCGAGCGCTCGCCGCTGACCAGGAAGCCGCCGGGGCCCTCGCCGAAGAGCGCCTCCTCGGGGGAGCAGCCGCGCTCGCGAAGGTGCTGCAGGTCGGCCCGGCAGCCGACGCCGCCGCCGATCGCCGACTCGGCCAGGGCGCAGGCGAGGCCGCCGTCGCTGACGTCGTGGGCGCTGGAGAGCTGGCCGGCGCGGACCGCGTCGCGGACGATCGCGCAGGCGGCGGCGATCGAGGTGATGTCCGAGCGGGGCAGGCCCAGGTCGAGCTCGCCGCGCTGCTTCGCCAGCTCCGAGCCGGCGAGGTTCGGTTCGAAGGGGCCGATCAGGCCGATCGCGTCGCCCGCCCGGGCGAAGGCGCTGCCGGCGACCTGCGCCGGGTCGGGCAGCTCGCCGACCATCCCCACCACCGGCGTCGGGTAGATCGGGCCTTCGGGCCCCTCGTTGTAGAGGGAGACGTTGCCGCCGACGACGGGGACGCCGAGGGCGGTGCAGGCGTCGGCGAGGCCGCTGACCGCGCGGTCGAGCTGCCAGGCGCCGGCCGGCTTCTCGGGGTTGCCGAAGTTGAGGCAGTTGGTGAGGCCGAGCGGCTCGGCGCCAACGCAGGCGAGGTTCTGCGCGCACTCGAGCACCGCCGCGACCGTCCCCTCGTAGGGGTCGCAGGCGACCCGCCGCCCGTTGCCGTCAATCGAGACCGCGATCGCGTTGCCGGACTCGGGCAGCTGCAGGACGGCGGCGTCGGCCTGCTCGGGCCGCCGCACCGTGCGCGAGCCGACGATCGAGTCGTACTGCTCGAAGGCCCAGCGCTTGGAGGCGACGTTGGGAGCGCCGAGCAACGCCAGCAGCTCCTCCTCCGGCGCGGCGCCCTCGGCGAGCGTCGCCCGGTTGCCGTAGGTCCAGCCCTCCGGCTCGGCCGGGTCGAGGTCGTACAGCGGGCAGCCGTCGACCAGCGCCTCGACCGGCATCTCGCCGACGACCTCGCCGTCGCGCAGGATCCGGATCGCACAGCTCTCGGTCACCGTCCCGATCTCCGCCGAGCCGGTCTGCCACTTCTCGCAGATCGCCCGCACCTCGGCGACTCGCGCCGGCTCGACCACCGCCAGCATCCGCTCCTGCGACTCGGAGACCATGATCTCGAAGGGCTCCATGTCGGCCTCGCGCAGCGGCACCTTGGCGACGTCGATGTCGATCCCGACCCCGCCGGCCGAGGCCATCTCGCCGGCCGAGGAGGTGAGCCCGGCGGCGCCGAGGTCCTGCAGCGAGACCAGCAGGCCCTTCTCCAGCAGCTCCAGGCAGCACTCGAGCAGCTTCGACTCCTCGAAGGGGTCGCCGATCTGCACCGTCGGCCGCTTCGCCTCGTCGCCCTCGCCGAGCTCGGCCGAGGCCAGCACCGAGGCGCCGCCGATCCCGTCGCGCCCGGTCGAGGCGCCCATCAGCACCACCGCGTTGCCGGGGCCGGCGGCGGCGGCGCGGACCATCTCCGAGGTCTTGGCCAGGCCCAGGCACATCGCGTTGACCAGGCAGTTGTGCTCGTAGGGCTCCTCGAAGTAGATCTCGCCGCCGACCGTCGCCACCCCGATCGAGTTGCCGTAGTGGCCGATCCCGCGCACCGCGCCGTCGAGCAGGTGGCGCGAGCGGACCGAGTCGAGCTCGCCGAAGCGGAGGCTGTCGAGGATCGCGATCGGCCGCGCCCCGATCGCGAAGACGTCGCGGAGGATGCCGCCGACTCCCGTCGCCGCTCCCTGGAACGGTTCGACCGCGCTCGGGTGGTTGTGGGACTCGACCTTGAAGGCGACCGCGTAGCCGTTGCCGACGGCGACCGCGCCGGCGTTCTCGCCCGGCCCCATGACCACGCGCTCGCCCTCGGTCGGCAGCCGCCGCAGCAGCTTGCGCGAGTGCTTGTAGGCGCAGTGCTCGGACCAGAGCAGGCTGAACATCGCCAGCTCGACGTCGTTCGGCTCGCGCCCGAGCTTCTCGACGATCAGCTCGTACTCGGAGTCGGTGAGCCCGAGCTCGCGGTGCTTGGAGGTCTCGATGCTCACGCCCGAGGCGCCTTTGTCAACCCACGGTTTGCAAAAGCGCCTTCACCTCGCGCCATCCGCTCGAAGACGCGCAACCCGTCGGTCGAGCCGGTCAGTGGGTCGACCGCGTGCTCGGGGTGGGGCATCAGGCCGAGCACGTTGCCGGCCTCGTTGGTCACCCCGGCGATGTCCCGCAGCGAT
>DATHFL010000073.1:0-2450 GCA_035318125.1 Solirubrobacterales bacterium
GCTGTTCAAGACGACCGAGCTGTTCGAGCGCCTGTTCGGGCTCACCGGCCTCGACCAGCTGCCCGATCCCTCCAAGTTCGACCCGAGTCCCGAGGACGAGCGCGAGCTGCGCGAGCGGCTGCTGAAGGCGGGGGAACAAAGAGCAGAGTGATGAGTGGGGGAGCCGGGGGTGGGGTTCGGCGGACAACAGCGGGGAGGGTCCGGCGAACCCCACCCCCGGCTCCTCGCTCGTGAGGCTGGCCAAGTTCCTCGCCCACGGTGGCGTCGCCTCCAGGAGGAAGGCGGAGGAGATCATCGCCAAGGGGGTGGTGACGGTCGGCGGCGAGGTCGTCACCGATCCCGCGCGGGACGTGGGGGAGGGCGACGACGTGCGAGTCAACGGGGCGCCGGTGGGGACCGAGGCGCGCGAGGTCTGGGCAGTGAACAAGCCCGTCGGGGTCGTCTCGACGGCGCGCGAGCCGGGGGGCCGGCCGGCGGTGGTAGAGCTGGTCGAGACCCAGGCGCGGCTCTACCCGGTCGGGCGTTTGGACGCCGACTCCTCCGGCCTGCTGCTGCTGACCAACGACGGCGAGCTCGCCAACCGGCTCACGCATCCGCGGTATGAAGTGCCGAAGGCCTATGTGGCACGGCTGCGGTCGCCGGTTGGAGATCGTGTGCTCCAGCGCCTGCGGGCGGGGGTGCAGCTCGACGACGGGCCGACTTCTCCGGCGCAGGTGGAGCAGCTGGGAGATAGAGAAATAGAGATCACCCTTCGCGAAGGCCGCAACCGCCAGGTGCGACGGATGGTCGAGGCGGTCGGCAACGAGGTGGTGGGGTTGCGACGGGTGCGGTTCGGGCCGCTGGGGCTCGGAGGTCTGAAGGAGGGCGAGGCGCGGCGGCTCTCGGAGGACGAGATAGCGCGGCTTCGTCAGGCTGCCGGCTGACCTACGGGGGCGCTCCGGGGGACCCGAATTCCCCTCCTACAAGCTTGTGGGGAGGGGAATTCGGGTCCCAGCTGCGTTTTAAGAGATTCGGGCGAGGATCGTGTCGGCTACGGCCCCAGCTTCCTTTTCCGCTTGTCGGTGGGTCACTCGCAGCACGGAATAGCCCGCGCGCATCAATTCCCGGTCGCGCCACCGATCCCGCTCGAAGGCGACATGCGTCGCGTGGAAGTCACGGCTGTCGGCCTCCAGGGCGAAGCGGTGTTGCGGCCAGAGGAAGTCGACCTCGATCCGGCCATTGGCGATCTCGACGGGAGCGTTGAGGAGCGGAGCGGGAAGGCCGCGATGGAGGAGCAGCGGCAGGACCTTCGCCTCCAATGGGCTTTTGAGCTTGCCCTTCTTCGCGACGGGAGCGGCTTGGCGCCAGTGGTCCGCGAGCGCCATCAGGGACTTGATCCCGCGCCGCCCCGGATCGGCCGCCGCCTCGATTGCCGCTATGTCGAGGATCCGCCGCTGCGCCGCCCGCTCGAAGGCGCTGCGCAGGGTCCAGTCGCCGACCACGCCCGCGAGGTCCACCAAGGTGCGCGCGGGGCTCGTGCAGGGGATGCCGTCGACGGTCCCGACCTCCTCGCGCCGCGGCGGCCGCACGCGATGGAAGCGGATGCCGTCGATCTTGCGGCCGCGGGAGCCAGGTGCGATGACGTCGATGACCACTGGCCCCTTGTCGAGGAGCTCCAGCAATACCGCGGCGCTGCGATGAGAGATCACGCCACCGCAGGCGAGCGCCGCGGCTCGAAGCCGACCCCGCTCGCCGATGTTCGGGCGGCCGACTGCGTAGACGCCGCGGAAGACTCTGTGTAGGCGTTCCATGGCGACGGCGTGATCGATGGCGCGGTCTGTCATCCCCAAACTGCGCAGTTGCTGGCGGGAGACAACGCCGTGTTGGCTCGCCGCCAAGCGTGAGGGCCTTCGATCGGTGCGCTTTATCCCCGTCATAGGGTGGATAAGGCGCACCGCTGCTCGATTCGCCCCCTGGCTTTGGAAAGATGCGGGGAGTGAGCGGTAATGGAAACCTGGAGCGGGGCTTTTACGAGCCGCCTCAGCAGCGCCTTTTCGCCGTCCGCGGCGCCGCGCAGGCGGAGGCGAACGAGCCGGAGGCGATCCTTGCCGCGACCGAGGAGCTGATGCGGGGGCTGATCGACCGCAACGGCCTCGAGACCGACGCCATGGTCAGCTGCCTGTTCACCACCACGGATGATCTGGACGCCGAGTTCCCGGCGGTGGCGGCCCGCGACCTCGGCCTGACAATGGTGCCGCTGATGTGCTGCCGCGAGATCCCGGTCCCCGGCTCGATGCCGCGGGTGATCCGGGTGCTGCTGCACTTCTACGCGCCGGCCGCGCACCAGCCGGCCCACGTCTACGTCGGCGAGGCCCAGAAGCTGCGGGCCGACCTCGAAGCCGCCCAGTAGTTCCGCCTTCGCCGCCGTCCGTCACAATCGGTCGCGATGACGATCACCTTCGCCGAGAAGC
>DATHFL010000074.1:0-2084 GCA_035318125.1 Solirubrobacterales bacterium
CGGCGTAGCGGTAGGCGACCTGACCGTTGGCCTCCAGCCGGTCGAGCATCTCCTCGGGCGCGTAGTAGCGGCCTTCGCCGTGCTTGGCCGGGATCGAGAGCCGGACGCCGTCGCGCTCGTCGATCAGCTCGACCTGGTGGCAGCGGAAGCGCAGCTCGGCGTTGCGCAGCAGCGCCCCCGGCAGCAACCCCGCCTCGCACAGCACCTGGAAGCCGTTGCAGATCCCCAGCACCGGCGCGCCGCCCGCGGCCGCCTCGGCCACCGCTTCCATCGCCGGCGAGAAGCGGGCGATCGCCCCCGCCCGCAGGTAGTCGCCGTAGGAGAAGCCGCCGGGGACGACGACGCCGTCGACGCCGTCGAGGTCGCGGCTCTCGTGCCAGATCAGCCGCGCCCCGTCGCCGGCCAGCTCGCAGGCGTGCAGGGCATCGCGCTCGTCACACGATCCGGGGAACTGGAGGACGCCCCAGATCACAGGGTCTGGATCTCGTAGTCCTCGATCAGGGGGTTGGCGAGGAGCTTCTCGCAGAGCTCGCCGAGCCGCTCCGGGTCCTCGGCCTCGAGCTCGACCATCCGCCCGACGTGGACGTGCTCGATTCCCTCGAAGCCGAGCGCCGGCAGCGCCCGCTCGACCGCCTTGCCCTGGGGGTCGAGGATCCCCTCCTTGGGGCGGATCAGCACCCGCGCCTTCAGAAACTCGTCTCCGTGATCCGCTCGTAGGCCTCGACGTATTTGGCGCGGGTCTGCTCGACCACGTCGGGCGGCAGCTCCGGCGCCGGCGGCTTCTTGTCCCAGCCGCTCTGGGTCGCCCAGTCGCGGACGAACTGCTTGTCGAAGGAGGGAGGCGTGGCGCCGGGCTGGTAGCTCGCCGCCGGCCAGAAGCGCGAGGAGTCCGGGGTCAGCACCTCGTCGCCGAGGACGATCTCGGCGCCGGCGTGGCTGCCGAACTCGAACTTGGTGTCGGCGAGGATGATCCCGCGCTGGGCCGCGTGCTGGGAGCCGCGTTGGTAGACCTCGATCGAGATCCGCCGCAGCTCTTCCATCAGCGCCCGGTCGCCGACGATCTCGGCGGCGCGGTCGAAGTCGACGTTCTCGTCGTGGTCGCCGATCTCGGCCTTGGTCGCGGGGGTGAAGATCGGCTCCGGCAGCTGGTCGGACTCGACCAGGCCGGAGGGCAGCTCGATCCCGCAGACGGTGCCGCTCTCCCGGTATTCCTTCCAGCCCGAGCCGGAGAGGTAGCCGCGGACCACGCACTCGACCGGGTACATCTCCAGCTTGCGCACCCGCATCGCTCGTTCGGCGACCTCCTCGGGCACGTCCTCGGAGATGAAGTGGTTGGGGACGATGTCCTCGGTCAGCCCGAACCAGAAGACCGACATCCGGTTCAGCACCTTGCCCTTGTCGGGGATCGGCGTCGGCATCACCACGTCGTAGGTGGAGATGCGGTCGGAGGCGACCATCAGCAGGTCGTTCTCCCACTCGTAGATCTCGCGCACCTTCCCCGACGAGAGGAGGTTCAGCTCGGCGACGCTCGGCATTAAGCCGATGCTAACCACCTCGGGAGCGGACCCGCGGCGCGGTTCCTCTGCGATCCTTGAGCCGTGGCGCTTCCGCCCGAACCGAAGAGCAGCCCGCTGGTGCAGATGGTGCGCTGGGCCTTCCGCCCGATCCCCTTCATGGAGGACTGCCGGCGGCAGTTCGGCGACAACTTCAGCGTCCGCTTCCTCGGCTTCGAGCGGCCGATGGTCCTGATCTCCGACCCCGAGGCGATCAAGGCGCTCTACCGCGAGCCCAGCCACGGCCTGCCGCCGGGACGGAACGTCGTCCTCGAGCCGATCCTCGGCTCGAAATCGCTGCTGATCCAGGAGGGGGCCGAACACCTCAGCCGCCGCAAGCTGATGCTGCCGCCGTTCCACGGCGAGCGGATGCGCTCCTACGAGGAGCAGATGACCGAGATCGTCGACACCGAGATCGACTCCTGGCCCCTGCACGCCAAGTTCCCGATCCACGCGCGGATGCAGGCGGTGACGCTGGAGGTGATCCTGCGGGTCGTCTTCGGCGTCTCGAGCGGGCCGCGGCTCGACCGG
>DATHFL010000075.1:0-4369 GCA_035318125.1 Solirubrobacterales bacterium
CGCACCCTGCGCGGGCTGCGGGCGCGGATTGCCAGCCGGTTCTTGGCGCTGGCCGCGGCGATCTCACTCAACTACGAACTGGGCCGCAGCAGCAGGGCGCTGGTCGACTACGTGGCCTGAATCGTGGAACTACTCATCTAGGGCTACGTAGGGCTCGGCCCAGACGTCGGGGACAACCAATTCGGGCGGCCAGCTATGCGCGCCGCGGGCGGTGAACGTGTCGAGGCAGGCCTCCTTGACCTCGTGCATCTCCTCGATCAGGTCGCGGCAGATGATCAGGTCGATCAGGTCGCGAAAGCGCTCGTTGTCGCGGTCTGGAAAGCGCTCGGTCACAGCATGGAGCTTCTGGGCGATCTGGTACCGCAGCGAGAGGCAGGGAACGGACTCCGGCCCGTCGATGCCGAATTCGTCGATCGGGATCGCGGGAACAGGTTCGCCTTCGACGGCCCGGCTGTCTGGAGCGGCGACCTCGAGTCTCAAGGTGCCCCAGTTGCGACCGCGATAGAAGAGCTTCACGTCCAGGCGCTGGTAGCGACCGCGGCCGCCAGCCTCTATCTCGTGTCGTAGGAAGCTGAACTCGGAGTAGGGGTCCGCGAGCGCACGATCGAGGTCGTCTCCGAGATCCTCGGGATCGCCGAAGAAGACGAGGTCCACGTCTTTCGTCGCCCGCGCTCGACCGCGAAGGCGGAGCTCGATCGCGACCCCTCCCTTGAGCAGGAAGATGGGGTCGGACTCGCGCACGCGGTCGAGCGCTCCCAGCAGCACCATGACCGAGAGCCAGCGGCGGACACGTGCCGGGGCGGTCCCGGTCAGCTTGGCGTAGTGGGCGACAAGGCGCTCTAGATGGGCCTTCTGGGTCGGTGCCTGCCCGGGCCGCCGATTGGGTCCCTGCTCGGGAAGGACTCGCTCGCTCAACGTCTCATCCCGCCGAGCAGGAGCTCGCCCCGCAGCTGCTCCTCCTCAGGTTGCGAGATGAGGCCACGACGCCGTCCTGCTTCGATCGCTTGGCGCAGGAGCTCAGGGCCGAGCCGCCGTGCTTGGCGAATCGCCTTGGCGGCGGTGACAACCGGAATCCCCTCGTAGAGGGTCACCTCGTCGCCGCGCAGATCTTCGCGATGAAGCCGGTACTGGGCTGGGATCTGGCGGCGTGGGCGGTGGGCCCGAGGCACGGTGATGTGGATCTTGGCCGGGTTGACGTCGCCTAGTTCGTAGAGGTCGAGCGCGGTCTCGTGCGAGATCACCGCTCCCGCCCCGCGGGGCCAGAGCGTCGCTTCGCGATAGGGGTCGAGCGGCGTGGTCGGGATCAGCGGCACCCGATACAGAGCAGTGTCACGGTGCTCGAGCTGGCCACGGCGGGCCAATTCGAGTAGCCGCTGAGGGTTGATGTCGACCGCCTCGGCTTCATCGGTGGTGACGTAGCCGTAGTTGTCTGCAGCTATTGCGGCGATGCGGTTGTAGATCTGACCTGGCATTCGATAAGTGGATGAAACATTGTTTTTTACAATGTCTTATCCAGGAAGCTTAAACGAATGTGGTTAAAACATTGTTTTTTGCATGTTTATAACCATCAATTAACGACCGATGTGGAAGCCAATCCGCTCGGGGATCTTGGCTACGGCTGAGGAGATTGGGCCGGGGCGGCGGCCTTGGAGCTCGGCTTGCTCCTTTTTGAGGATGCCTAGACGGATTGCTTCGCCGCCCAGCCAGTGGAAGGGCTCGGGGGGGACGCGGGGCGAGGGTGGATCGACGAAGGGGAGGCGGGTGTGCTCGTCGTTGGTGTCCAGGGCTAGGGAGGCGAGGGTGCGGCCGACCATGTTCGAGGGGCCGACGCCGTTGCCGGTGTAGCCGGCGGCGACGAAGGCGCGGCCGCCGGCGAGGGTGTGGACCGCCGGCAGGTGGGTTGGGGAGGCATCGATCGGGCCGCCCCAGGCGTGGGTGATGCGGCGGCCGCGGAGGTCCGGGAAGTAGCGGTGCAGGTCGTCCGCCGCGGCGGCGACCACGGCGGGGTCGAGCTCGGCGCGGCCGCGGGTGCGCGCGCCCATCGCGATTCGGCCGCCGCCCCAGCCGAAGGCGATGCGGCCGTCGGGCGTGGTGCGGAAGTAGTGCAGGAGCGCACGGGCGTCGGTGACGCACTCGCCGCCGGTCCAGCCGATCCGCTCGATCACGTCCGGCACCGGCTCGGTGAGGACGATGTGGGACGAGGCGACGGTGAGGCGACCGCGCAGCGGGCCCCGGCGGCCCTTGGCGGCGCTGCCGATCGCCAGCACGCCGCGCCGCGCCCGCGCCGAGCCGGCGGCCGTCCGCGCTTCGACGCCGTCGCCCGCCGCGCGGAAGGAGCGCACCGGCGAGGACTCGAAGACCTCAACCCCCGCCGCCAGCAGCTGCGCCCGCAGCCCGAGCGCGAGCCGCGCCGGCTGCACCGTCGCCGCGGTCGGCGAGACGACGCCGGCGCGGAAGGCCGGCGAGTGGCAGCGCTCGGCGACCTCGGCCTCGCTCAGCGGCCGCAGCATCTCCGGCACGCCGAGCTCGCGGCAGGCGTCAACGGCGCGCGCCCAGGCGCCGTCGTGGGCGGGCGCGGTCGAGACCTGCACGTAGCCCGCGCGCCGGAACCAGGCGTCGAGCGCCCGCTCCGCGCAGAAGGAGGCGATCCGCTCGACCGCCTCCTGCGCCGCTCGCGCCGTCGCCAACGCGCCCTCCGCCCCCCAGCGGTCGCGCATCGAGGCGAGCGAGAACCACATCGCGTTGCAGAAGCCGCCGTTGCGGCCGCTCGGGCCGTGCCCGCAGAGCGGCTCGGACTCGAGCAGGACGATCCGCGCCTGCGGCTGCAGCTGCCGCGCGTACCAGGCGGTCCACATCCCGGTGTAGCCGCCGCCGACGACGAGGAGGTCGGCCTCGCGGGAACCGGCGAGGGCGGGCGCGGGCGCGGGCTCGCCGGCCTCCTCGATCCAGTAGCCGAGGCGCGTGTGCTTCATAGGGACGATTGTCTGAGTTTGGAGGCGCTTTTGCCAACCAATGGTTTGCAAACGCGCCTTGCAGTGTCCGAGCCCAAATGCATGCGCCGTAGACTCGGCACGATGTCCGATCCCGGACAGGACTCGACTCCCTACGTCGACGCCCTGCTCGCCTACTCGGCACTCGGGGCGGGGCGCTTCCAGGTCCCGGGCCACAAGGGCGGCACCGGCGCCGACCCGGCGATGGTCGCGCTGGTCGGCGAGACCGGCCTGGTCAACGACGTCCCCTCGGTCACCGAAGGGGTCGACATCGGTCCCGAACCGACTCCCTTCCAGCAGGCGCAGCAGCTGGCCGCCGAGGCCTGGGGGGCGGCGCGCTCCTGGTTCCTGATCAACGGCGCCTCGCAGGGCAACCACGCCACCTGCATGGCGCTCGCCCACCTCGGCAACCGGGTCGTCGTCCAGCGCAACGTCCACTCCTCGGTGATCGACGGGCTCGTCCTCAGCGGCATGCGGCCGACCTTCGTCGCCCCCGAGCTCGACCCCGAGCTGGGGATCGCCCACGGCCTGACGCCGGACTCGCTGGCGGCCGGGCTCGACGCGACGCCCGAGGCGGTCGCGGCGATGGTCGTCTCCCCCACCTACTTCGGCGCCTGCGCCGACGTCGCCGCCCTCGCCGAGGTGGCGCACTCGCGCGGGGTGCCGCTGATCGCCGACGAGGCCTGGGGGGCGCACCTGCACTTCCACCCCGAGCTGCCGCCGGACGCGCTCGGCTCCGGCGCCGACCTCGTCAACTCCTCGACCCACAAGATCGTCGGCAGCCTCACCCAGGCGGCGATGCTGCACCTCGGCCGCGGCGGCCGCGTCGACGGAGCGATCGTCGACCGCTGCGTCAGCCTGGTCGAGACGACCAGCCCCAGCGGCCTGCTCACCGGCTCGCTCGACGCGGCACGGCGCCAGGTCTACGTCCACGGCGAGGAGCTGCTGGGGAAGGCGATCGACGCGATCGCTCGGACGCGCGAGCGGATCCGGGAGATCCCCGGCCTCGACGTGCTCGACGAGCGGCTGGTCGGCAGCCCCGGCGTCGCCGGCTTCGACCCGATGCGTCTGGGGATCGACGTGCGCGGGACCGGCTCCAGCGCCCAGCGCCTCTGGAAAGCCGCCTTCCACGTCAGCGGGCTCGACCTCGAGCTCTACTCGGGCAACGTCGTCGTCGCGATCTTCGGTGTCGGCGAGGACCCCGAGGCGGCCGGCGAGCGGCTGGTCGCGGGGCTGCGCAAGGCGGTGGCCGAGCTGGAGGAGACGCCGGGGGCGCCGGACGAGAAGCTGGCGCCGGCGCCGCCCTGGGGGGAGCTGGTGCTGACCCCGCGCGAAGCCTTCCTCGGGCCGCAAGAGGTCGTCCCCTTCGACTCCGCCGC
>DATHFL010000076.1:0-13427 GCA_035318125.1 Solirubrobacterales bacterium
AGGTCCGCGAGCGGGCCCTCCCGCATGCTGGCGCGCTTACGTCGCGCCATCCGTCAGGACCTCCTCCGCCAGTTCCCTGTAGTAGCTCGCTGCATTTCCCTTCGGGTCATATTTCAGCACTGACGCTCCTCGGACCGGCGCCTCGGCGAACTTGATCGCCTTGCGGATCCGCGACTTGAA
Source organism: Solirubrobacterales bacterium (assembly GCA_035318125.1). Lineage (GTDB taxonomy): Bacteria > Actinomycetota > Thermoleophilia > Solirubrobacterales > 70-9 > VAYN01. The sequence goes on from DATHFL010000076.1 coordinate 181, forward strand.
GACGAGCTCGCCGAAGTTCTCCTCGAGGATCTCCACCGCCTCCTTGGCGTGGACGGTTCGCGAGTCGAGCATGGTCGGCAGGATGCCCTCGATCCTGACGTCTGGGTTGAGGTTCTCCTGGATCATCCGCAGCGTGTTCTGGAGCTGGACCAGCCCGCGCATCGACAGATACTCGCACTGGACGGGGACGATCACCTTGTTGGCGGCGGTCAGCGCGTTGATCGTCAGCAGCCCGAGGCTGGGCGGCGTGTCGATGCAGACGAAGTCGTAGTCGCCGGCAACCTCTTTCAGGGCTTTCTCCAGCGAGCGCTCGCGGCCGATCTTGGTGCTCATCGCGATCTCGGCGCCGGCCAGGTCGATCGAGGCGACGGCGATGTCGATCTCCCGCTTGACGATGATCTCGGAGATCGGCATGTCGTTGACGAGCACGTCGTAAAGGCTTTTCTCGACCTTGTCGGGGTCGATCCCCTGGCTCATCGTCAGGTTCCCCTGCGGGTCGAGGTCGATGCAGAGCACCCGGTAGCCGGACTCGGCAAAGGCAACGGCCAGGTTCAGGGTCGTGGTCGTCTTCGCGACCCCACCCTTCTGGTTCGCGAAGGCGATGACTTCCGGCGTCTTGACCGGCTCCTCCTCAGCCGCCTCCTCCTCCCGCTTCAACTCGAACCGAGAAGGCGCAATCAGCTCAGAAGCCTTCATCCGCCCATCGTCCTCATCCTCTTCGGAAGCGTCCGAACCATCGGAGGAACCCTCCTCCACAGCCCGAAGCTCGTCCTCAACAGGCGCCTCTCCCGCGGGTGGCGACGATTCCGAGGACTCTCCCGGTAGGGAGAGCCCGGAATCGGAGACAGGACCCGCGGGCCGGAGCTCCTCGGCGGGCTTCTCGGGCACGGCCTCTTCCATCTCCTGCAGCTCATCCACGATCTGGAGCTCCTCCTCGATCGCGACGGGCTCGGACTTTGGCTTCTTGCGGCTTAGAAATCCCATTGCGCGGATATTCGGATGGGACCCGGCTTTTCCTGCCGGCCCCTGAAATTGCTAGGAATTGCCCGATCCCCGACCTCCTCGACAAGCGGCTCGTAATCGTCACCGGCAAGGGTGGCGTCGGCAAGACGACGGTGGCCGTGGCGCTCGGGCTGCGCGCGGCGAGCGAAGGCAAGCGCACGATCGTCTGCGAGGTCTCCTCGCAGGAGAACGCCTCGCGGATCTTCGAACACACCGCCGTCGGCTTCCACGAGGTCGAGATGGAGGAGAACCTGTGGTCGATCTCGATCGACCCCGACGAGTCGATGCGCGAGTACGTGCTGCTGCAGCTGAAGGTGCGGGCGATGCGGGACATGCTCTTCCGCAGCCGCATCTTCAACTACCTCGCCGCGGCGACGCCGGGGCTGAAGGAGCTGGTGACGATCGGGAAGATCTGGGAGCTCGCCCAGCTCGACCGCAAGGTGAAGCAGGGTCGCAAGTACGACCTGGTGATCGTCGACGCACCGGCGACCGGCCACGGGGTCGGCTTCCTGCAGACGCCGCGCACCTTCGCCTCGATCGCCCGCGTCGGGCCGATCCACTCCCAGGCGCAGACCCTCGACCGCTTCATCACCGACCACCGAAGCACCGGCACCGCGATCGTCGCCCTGCCGGAGGAGATGCCGGTCAACGAGTCGATGGCGCTGGAGAAGGACCTGCGTGACGAGGTCGGGGTCGCGGTCGACCGCGTCTACCTCAACGGGCTCTACCCCGAGCGCTTCAAGAAGGCGGAGGCGGAGAAGCTCGCGCAGCTGGCGGAAAACGAGAACGGGGCCGCGAAGGCGGCGGCGCGGGCGGCGCTCTCGGAGTTCAGCCGGGCGAAATCGCAGCGCACCCAGCTCAACCGCCTGCGCCGCGGCGTCGAGGCGCCGGTGAAGACGCTGCCCTTCCTCTTCGAGCCCGAGCTCGACGTCGAGGCGGCGCGCCAGCTCTCGCGGAGGCTCAACTGATGGCCTCGGTCGGCGACGTCCTCGAGGACAAGGCGATCTGCATCTGCGCCGGCTCCGGCGGGGTCGGCAAGACGACCACCTCGGCCGCGATCGCGATGGGGATGGCGGCGCAGGGGCTGAAGGTCTGCGTGCTGACGATCGACCCGGCGAAGCGGCTCGCCGACTCGCTCGGGCTGGAGGAGCTGGGGAACGAGGCGCGCCGGGTCAATCCCGCCCTCTTCGAGAAGCAGGGCGTGGAGATGAAGGGCGAGCTGTGGGCGATGATGCTCGATGCGAAGGCGACCTTCGACGAGCTGATCGCCCGCCAGGCGCCCGACGAGGAGTCGCGCGACCGGGTTCTCAACAACCGGATCTACCAACAGATCTCCAGCGCCCTGGCCGGCTCGCAGGAGTACATGGCGATGGAGAAGCTGTTCGAGCTACACACCGAAGGCGGGTTCGACCTGCTCGTCCTCGACACGCCCCCGACCCGCAACGCCCTCGACTTCCTCGACGCGCCGAAACGGCTGACCCAGTTCATCGAGGGCAAATCGCTGCGCGTCTTCATGAAGCCGACCGGGCTGGCGGCGAAGGTGACCGGCCGCGGCGTCTCCGTCGCCCTCTCGGTCTTCAAGCGAATCGTCGGCTTCGACCTGCTCGCCGACCTGGCCGAGTTCTTCAACGCCTTCAGCGGCATGGTCGACGGCTTCCAGTCGCGGGCCAAGCGCGTCAACAAGCTGCTGGCCGATCCGGAGACCTGCTTCCTCGTCGTCTGCGGGCCGCAGGGCGAGCCGATCGACGAGGCGGTCTACTTCCACCGCAAGCTCGTCGAGGCCAAACTGCCCTTCGGCGGCGTCATCGTCAACAAGGTCCACTACCCCGCCGACGAGCTGCGCGCCGAGGTCGAAGACCTCCCGGCTGCCCTCGCCGACAAGCTCGGCGACGCCGACCTCGCCAAGCGCGTCGCCGCCAACTTCGCCGACTACCAGGCCCTCGCCGAGCGCGACGCCCGCAACATCGACCACCTCGCCTCCGAGCTCCGCACCAGCTCCGTCATCCGCGTCCCCTACTTAGACGAGGACGTCCACGATCTAGCCGGCCTAGCCCAAATCGACCGCTACCTCTTCGCCACCGCCGAGGAGCGGGTGGAGATGGCGGCAGGGCGAGCCTGAGCGTGTCGACTTATGCGCCCAAATGGGCGCATAAGTCGACACGAAGAACTCAGCTAGCGCGGTTGCGTGAGTACTCGAACTCGAGGTGGCTGACCTCCCAGTCCGCGTCCTCGGGCACCGGGAAGAGATGGCGGACGCGGGGGGTGTCGACCCGCTCGCGGTGCTGGAGGTCGCGGTCGCTGTCGGCCGGCCATTCGATCGTGCCGCCGGACGGGGAGTCGGTGACCTCCTCCAGCCACGGGGTGGCCGTGATCCTGATCTCGTCCTCGGCCGGGACCGGCTCCATGATGCGGGTCTCCTGCTCCACGTAATCCTCCTCCGGTAGTTCGTCGGCGGGCAATCGAAGTTCGTCTGAGAGCGCTGGCTCGGCGAGCGGCTCGGGCGCGGGCTCCGCCGGCGCCTCCGACTGGACCGAGACGGTGATCTCGGCGTCGCCGGCTTCGAGGCCGTTGACGATCAGGGTCTCGTCGGCGGTGGTGCTGAGGTCGTTGCCAAGCTCTCCCAGCGCGGCCTGGCGCAGCAGCCGGCGCACGCTCTCCTCGACCCAGGAAGCGAGCTCGACGGCGCGGTCCATCGGCCGGCCGTTCATCATCGTCCGCTCCAGCTCGAGCACGTCCTCGATTCGCTCGCGCGCCTCGATCCGGTCCATCGCGTCATCCTCGATCAGGGCGGCGGCGCGCAGCGGCAGCGAGGCGCCGACGGGCCCGTGGCCCTCGAGCACGGCGCGCATCGCCAGCAGGTGGTCGCTGAGGCCCTCCAGCGCGCTCGACCGCTCGCAGCCCATCTCGAAGCGCCCGACCGCCCAGATCAGGGCGCTGTCGGGATCGGGGCGCGCCTCCAGCGCGGTTCCGAACTCGATCAGCTCCGCGGCCTCGGCCTCGCTGAGGCGGTAGCCGCCGGGGCGCGTCGCCGGGGCGCCGGTGGCGATCCGCCGCCAGCAACCTTCGCCGGTGGGGGCGAACGCGTACGGCCCGAGGCCGATGCCGCCCCCCTTGAACATCCTCATCACGCTGATCAGCTCGCGCAGCTGCTGCAGGGCCATCTCGGCGCTCTCGTCGGGGCCCTGCTCGGCGACGGCCAGGTACTGCGGCTCCCAGGAGGCGCGGCCCATGCCCTCGCTGCGCATCGCGTCGATCGGGGCTTCGATCGAGTCGGCGCGCACGATCCGCACCGAATGCGGCAGTTGCAGGCGCGGCATCGGCATCCGCAGCCCGACGATCGGGACGATCAGGACGTCGGCCTCGTCGGCGTCGCGCGCTTCGGCGTCGAGCGTCGCCAGCGCCGCCTCCAGCCGCTCGCGATCGAGCGTGAAGCCGGCCGAGCCCTCCCAGAGCTCGGCGAAGAAGGCGATCAGCATCAGCTCGGCCCGCTCACCGGGGTCGGCGGGAACGGCCTCGCCCCGCGCCTCCAGGTAGGGAGCGGCGACGCCCGCCTCGACCGCCGCCTCGCGGGCGGGCGCGAAGCTCGGCAGCGCCCGCATCTCCTCGCCGTGCTCGACGACGTAGCGCCCGGTCATCGGCACGTAGCTGTAGAAGGCCGATTCGTCGCCACCGTCGGCGGCGACGTCGAACGGGATCTCCTCCCCCATCGCAACGAGCGAGCTGAGCCGCGTCGCGGCCTCGGTCGCCAACCGCTTGATCGCTTCGTTCAGGAGGAAATCACGCACGCCCCAGGCTTCCGCCCCATGCTTGGGCCTCCTGCGTGTGCACAATCGCTTGCAGCGCCTGGGGCGCTGCCAGGCGCCTTTGTCAACTGCTGGTTTGCAAAAGCGCCTGCTCAGCTGCCTCGCCACCGGCGTTGCCGAGCAGCCAGCGCATGCCGTAGCTGCGCATGTCCTCCACCAGGGGAACGAGGGCTTCGCCCTTGGGCGTCAGCGCGTACTCGACCCGGGGCGGGACCTCGGGGTAGGTGTGGCGCTCGACGACGCCCTCCTCCTCGAGAGCCCGAAGGCGCAGCGAGAGGGTGCGGGGGCTGATGCCCTCGAGCGAGCGCTCGAGCTCGCAGAAGCGGGCGCTGCCCTCGGCGAGGTCGCGGATCAGCAGCAGCGTCCACTTCCCGCAAACGACTTCGGCGGTTCTACAGACGGGGCAGCTGGAGTTGCTCTCGGCACTCACGCTTCAAGAAGTGTAGCGCCATAGCTTCACTAACTGAAGCTTTGCGAATTCGGCGCTCTGCTCAGGAATGGCCGGTGATCACCGGGACCACCTTGAGCACGTTGATCTTGTAGCGAGCCTGGTTTTCGCCGAAGACGAAGGTCTCCGGCATGCCGGGGTCGAGTTCGATCAGCTGGCAGACTTCTTCGCCGGCGACGCATTTGCCTTCGCCGTAGACGGCGCTGACCTTGGGGGAGATCAGGAACAGCGGCTTGTGGTTCTGCGAGCTGGTCCCCAAGTAGGTGACGACCTGCGCTTTGTCGCCCGGCAGGGTGGCCGGCGGCTTGACTTCCTTGCGCACGGTCGGCCCGGTCTTCTCCTTGGTCCCGTCTTTGTTCGTCACCGTCTTGGTGATCTGAACGTTGATCGCGAAGGTGTAATAGGTGAGGCCGCTGGAGGGGACGGGATCGCCGTCGCCGTCGCCCCCATCGGTGGAGGGCACTTCCGGGGACCCGCCCGAGGACGGCGAGCCGCCGCTGGTTTCGGAGCCGCCCGCGGTTTCAGAGCCGCCGCCGCTTTCGGTGGTGGTCGTCGTGGTCGTCTGTTCGTTCAGCTGCGCCCCTTCCAGCTGCGGACCGTTGAAGCGCTGCTTGAACGGATCCGTGGGGCTGCGGTGGTCGAGCCGCTTCTTGTAGTTGCGCAGGCCGGGCTCCGCTTTGACCACGGTGAGGGACTGCGAGGCCGGCGCGCTGCCGCCGGGGAGCGTCGCCTCGGGGACGGGGGCCGGTTCGGGCTCCTCCGTGCCGCCGGCGAGGAGGATCGGCGTCGCCACGATCGCGACGAGGATCAGGGCCACCAGCGGCAGCAGGCGGCGATCGCGAAGGTCGGCGTAGAGGTCCGAGAGGAACGGAGGGACCTTTCTCTCCCCGCTCTTCAGCTTCGGCATCTTCAGCTCCGGTCCGATCCGCTTCACGGCGCGCCTCCCGTCGTCGTCGAAACCTGCGTGGAAGTCGAGGGTTCGGGGCTCGCCGGCGTGGCCCCCCCGCTCACGCCCTGATCGGGCGGGACCAGGAAGGTGGTGACCGTGAATTCGCCTTCGAGCTTGGGGAAGCCCAGGTTCTTGTCAGCGGTCAGGGTGAAGCCGTTGATCGTGATCAGGCGGCCGGTGACGCTGACTTCGGCGTTCTTGGTCTCGACCAGGGAGTCGAGCCCGTGGATGAACTCGGCGAGGTGGAAGAAGTCGCCTTTGAACCTCAGCGTGTAGGGCATCACCGCCAGCCCGGCAGGGCCGATCGAGGCGCCCAGCGGCAGCGTCGACGCGGCGACCTCGGTCGGGGAGGCCGGCGCTTCTTCGGCTTCCGCGGAGGCTGCGGGCGCTTCGGGCGCCGCTTCGCTGCTCCCGGTCGGGGCGATGAGGAACGAGTGGAAGCTGACCTGCGCGCGTTCGGCGATCTGGTTCAGCTGCACCAGCAGCGAGGCGGTGTCGTCTTCGGCGGGCGCCGCCTTGCCGAGGACGATCAGCTGCTGGTACTGCTGCGGGAAGGCCCGCTCGGCTTCGAGCCCGCGCTGCACTTCCGATTCGTGCAGCGAGAGCGATTCTTCCTGCTGCGTGATCTGAAGGTCGAGTTTGGCGACTTCGTCCCGCTTCGGGCTCAGCAGCAGCATCCAGAAGGCGACCGCGAGCGCGGCGACGGCGAGCATGGCGACTATGACCCTGTTGCTGGCGCTCATTCTGATTCAGCCTCCGCGTCTTCGCTGGACTCGGCGGCCGCAGCCGTTTCGGCGGCCGGCGCCGGGGCTTCCTCTCCCTCGGCGACCGGGACCGGGGCGGCGTCGAAGGCGACGACGACGCTGTATTTGACGATGAAGGCGCGGGTCCGGCACTCGTCGCCGCTGTCCCCGGAGTCCCCGCCGTCGCTGCCGGACCCTTCTTCGTCGTCGGGCAGCTCGGAGGATTCGACCGCCACCCGGGTGACCCCGTCGATGTCCTTCAGGTCCGTGACGAAGCCGGCGACCGCCTCCTGGCCGGTGGCGCAGCCGCTGAGAACGAGCGCGGGGCCGGGAATCGAACTGCGCAGGGACCCTCCTCCGCCGCCCGAAGCCGATTCGGCGGAGGCGGAGGCGTTGAGTTCGGTCATCCATACGTCGTGCGGCAGGACCAGGGACAGTTCGCGCATCACCCGCTCCCAGTCGAAGCGGCTGTCGGCGAGGCTGGTGATCGTCGCCAGGCGCTGTTCGTGCAGAGTCTGGAACTGGGTGTAGGCGGCGAGCCGTTTCGCTTCCCGCACCGCGGCTGCGTCTTCCTGCTTCAGCTGCGCGACTTCGCTCTTGCGTTCGGAGATCTGGTTGCCGGTCATCACCAGCAGCGCGACTCCGGCGAGGACGGCGGCAAGCGCACCGACCACGATGTAGGGGATCGCGCCGGTGCGCATCGGCGCCTGGGCGCCTTGGCGCAGCTCGGGGGGAAGGAGGTTGACGGGGCGCATCTCAGTTCTCCATCCCCAGGCCGAGGGGCAGGACCAGGCGCGCGGCAAGAGTGTCGTCGACCTCTGCCAGGGCCTGCGGCCGCGGCGCCGAGATCGGCAACCCAACCTGCTCTTCCATCGCGGCGCCGAGACCGGCGATCGCGCTGCCGGCGCCGCAGAGGACGATGCCGGAGACCGGCACCGCGCTCTCGAGCGCCCGGTAGTAGTCGAGCGACAGGCGCAGCTCGTCGACGAGGTGGGCGACCCCCTCTTCCAGCGCGCGCCGGGTGGCGGCGACGGTCTCGGGGTCCCCCTCGATCGTCTCGACCGGGGCCTCGAGACCGACGTGGAGCAGCCACTGCTCCGCGTGTTCGGGGCTCAGGGTCCGCTCGGTCGAGAGCCGGGCGACGATCGCCTCCATGCCGGTGCCGGAGACGCGGGTGAAGAGGCAGGAGCGGCCGCGGGCGACGGCGAGGTTGAGGACGTCGCCGACGTTGCAGTAGAGGATCGCGTCCTGGGGGCGCTCGGCCCCCTCGGCACCCGGCTCCGGCGCGGGGACCGAGACGGAGGCGAGGGCGCGGATCATCCCGAAGGCCGAGAGGTCGATCCCGGCCGGCTCCAGGCCGGCCTGGCGGAGCGGCTGCACGAAGGAGGTGATCATGTCCCGCCGGGCGGCGATCACGACCACGTCGACCTGCGGGCCGGTGCCCTCCTGGGCCGGCACGCCGCCGACCACCTGGTGCTGCAGGACCGCCTGGTCCAGCGGCATCGGGATCTGCTCCTGGGCCTGGAAGCGGATCGCCGCCTCCATCTCCTTCGGGTCGTCGATCGCGGGCATGCGCAGGGTGCGGACGATCACCCGCTGGTTGCCGACCCCGAGCCGGACTCGCTTCGGCAGCTTGTGGCTGGAGTAGAGGTCCTTCAGCGCCGCGACGAGGCCGTCGGCGTCGATCACCTCGCCCTCGTGGAAGACCCCCGGCTGCAGCGGGTGGACAGCGGAGGAGACGACGTGGGCGGAGCCGTTGACGGAGACCTCGGCCACGGCGACGCTGCCCGCCTCGATGTTGAGGCCGGCGAGGCTGGTCGCCTTCTTGCGCCCCAGGCTCAGGGACGGCATCGATATCGGCTTGGTCAGCTGCATAGCGAGCTCACGTCCTCAATCGGCAAAAAGCCGAAAAACCTAAAAGGTCGAGAGATACCAATCGACCAGCTGGTCGCCGGCCAGCAGCGCGACCACCCCGCCGAGGGCGAGGAAGGGGCCGAAGGGGATCGCGCGCTTGCGCGCTCCGGCGCCGTGACGGGCCATCAGAGCGAGTCCGACGACCGAGCCGGCGAGCAGCGCGACGAGGATCGCGGGCGCGACGTTGCGCCCGAGGAAGAGCCCCATCACCGCGGTCAGCTTGACGTCGCCGAGGCCCATCCCGCGCGGGTAGGCGAGGGCGACGAGGAACATCCCTCCCCCGGCGGCGGCAGCGGCGATCGCCCGCTCGGGGAGGCTGGAGGGGTCGCCGATCGCGACGATCGCGACCCCGGCGATCGCCGCCGCGAGCAGGACCCTGTTCGGGATCACCCGCCGTTCGAGGTCGGTCAGGGTGATCGCCAGCAGCGTGGTGACGAAGACCAGCCCCAGCACGACTTCGACCGGGTCGTCCCAGAGGACCGCGACGGTCGCCAGGTAGAGGACGCCGAGCGCCAGCTCGGTCAGGGGATAGCGGACGGAGATGCGGTCGCCGCAGCAACGGCTGCGTCCGCGCAGGAGCACCCAGGAGAAGACGGGGACGTTGTCGTAGGCGGCGATCTGGGCGCCGCAGGCGGTGCAGCGCGAGCGCGGTCCGACGATCGATTCGCCGCGCGGGACGCGGTAGCCGACGACCGTGATGAAGCTGCCGACGACCAGCCCCCCGAGGAAGGCGACGATTAGGGCTTCGGTCATCGTCCTAGCCGCCGTCGATCGGGGTGCTGGTGTCGATCTCGAGCCGCGCCGGATAGGTCGGGTGGTCGTACATGAACGAGAGCGCGTCGGCCACCGTGTCCGCGCGCTCGACGCCGATCGCCACCCCGAGCCGGTCGCCCGCCGGGATCGTGTAGGGGACCTCGTTGAAGGTCATCGTCAGGCGCACCCGGGTCCATTCGGTCGGCCATTTCCCGCCTTTGGCGGGGGTGTAGGTCCAGTAGGCCGTCCCGCCCAGGACGTTGGTCAGCAGCGTGTCCGGCGGTTCTCCGCCGTCGTGCCGTTTGTAGAGGTAGACGCAGGCTTTTCCGGCGGCGCTCGAGTTGTTGAGGGACTCGGTGTAGAACTGGAGGGTCGCGCTCCCGGTCATCTCGAAGTCCGCCGCCATCGGATCGGTGACCCAGCGGTGGATCTGCGACTCGGGGTTCGAGGTCCCGGTCGGTTCGTAGTGGCAGCCGTTGGTGTCGTCTTTGCGGATCTGCAGACCGGTGCCGGTGTCGGGCGTGGTGTCCAGGTAGACGTCGTTGGAGTAGTCGTATTCGGCGGGGTTGCTGGGGTCTTCGTAGTCGGGGTCGGGGGGCCCGCCGAGCAGGAGCGTGTCGGGCGCGCCTGGGGTGGTGCCCGTCTGCAGACCGTCGGCGCAGATCCCCAGGGTGTTGTGGAGGAGATGGTGGCCGGTGATTTCCTGGCGCACGGTCGACCCCGTGGAGGAGCAGGGGGTGTCGGAGAGGAAGAACTGCTGCGCGGTGACGACGTCCCCTTCCGAGTTCGGCACCGGGTCGCCTTCGGCGTTGTCGGTGGGATCGATGAAGTTCGACTGCACTTCGGTGTAGCCGCGCTCCGCCGCGAGGTTGGGGGGCGTGTCCAGCTTCACGGCGACGACGATCTGTTTGTAGTCCTGTTTGCCGGGGCAGTCCGTTTCGGCGCATTTTTCGTCGTTCCGCCAGACAACGTAGCGGTACACCTTGCCGGTGACGTCGCCGCTCGCGAACGAGGTCGGCCCCGGGGCCACGGTCCCGCCTTCGATTTCGCCGCCGCCGTAGAGGCTGCCGCCGTTGACGACGAGGGTGTTGTAGTTGCCCAGCGGGCTGCGGTCGAGGGCGAAGGTGCCGTTGGTGACCCGGTTGTTGGGGCTGAGGACGTTGGTCGAAGACGGCGGGGCCGCAGTCAGCGCCAGTTCGTCGTTTTCCATGCTGCGCAGGAACTCGAGTTCCTGTTCGGCGAACTCGAGCGCCACCTGGCTCGCCTCGGCCCGCTGCGCGTTCCGGGTGGCGGCGGTGAGGAGGCTGAAGGTGGTCATCGCCCCGACCGACAGGAGCAGGATCGCGACCAGGACCTCGACGATCGTGAAGCCCGACTCGTCTCTGCAGCGCCGTGCCATCTCAGTACCCCAGGGTCGCGTTGCGGAGGCTGGCGCCGCTGGACACGGTCAGGTTCCCGGTGCCACTCGGGTTCGGAAGGCGCAGGGTGACCTTGACGTAGGTCACCAGCGGCGCCGCGGCTTCGCTTGGAGCGTAGGTGAAGACCTGGTTGGTGTCGATGCCGCTGAAGATCTGCTGGAAGGTCCCCGTGGTGTTGGCCGGCGGCGACTCCTTGCGGAAGCAGGCGGTGGTCGTGCATTCGTAGGTGATCCGGCAGACGATCGCGGGGGCGGAGCTGGCCAGGGAGGTGCTGCCGCCGCAGCTGCCGCGGCGGACGTAGCCTTCGAAGGAGACCATGCTGGCGCTGTTTTCTTTCACCGCGATGCCGTTGCGGATCTCCCGGGTCATCCGCTCCAGCACCCAGCGAGCGGTGCTGATGTTCTGAGCCTGTTTGCTGATTTTCGGCTGGTGGCGGACGGCGCCGATCACCAGCATCGCGACCGCGCCCATCACCACGACGCCCATCGCCGAGGCGACGAGCAGCTCGATCAGCGTGACGCCCTCCTCTGCCGCGCGCAGGCGCGCGAGCCTCGCCCTCATCGGGCCACCACCTTGAACGCGCGCTTGACGGGGGAGGCGCCGGCGGTGCCGACGGCGTTGACCGCCTTCAGCGAGAAGACGTGGCGCCCGAGCTTCAGCTTCCTGACCTTGACCGGCGAGGAGCACCCGGCCCACCGCTGCCTGTCGACCCGACAGAAGAACTTGGTGCCCGGCTGTTCGGCCGCGTCGACGAAGCGGAAGGTCGGCCGGCGCAGGCGGGTCTTCGCGGCTGGGCCGAAGGTGATCCGCGGCAGCGGGGTCACGTAGACGACGCCGCCTTTGACGCCGCCGCCGGTGGAGCCGCCCGAGCCCGCGGTGCCGCCGCCCGTGGAGCCGCCTCCGGTCCCGCCTCCGCCACCGCCGCCTTCTTCGCCCGGGGGCGGCGGTGGCGGCGGGTCTTCCTGTTTGTAGGCGATCGGGCCCGAGCAGGCCGAGGTGACCCCCGCGACTTCGGCGGTGGCCCGGTAGTTCGTCGTCGAGCCTTTGGCGACCGGCGCCGTCACGGTCAGGCCGGGCGAGGCCAGTTCCTCGGCGGTGCCCTGGGCGACCACTTCGCCGGCGCAGTCGAAGGTCTTGTAGATCTTGATCAGGGCACCGGCTTCGGCCTGGCCGACGATCGTCGGGGTGGTCGAGGGGTTCGGAGACGCCGGCACGGTTTTTTCCAGCGTCGGCGGCGGCGGGCCGAGCACCAGGTCGGGCGAGTTCTTCACCGAGACGAGCAGCGTCCCCGAGGCGCTCCAGCTGTAGACGTCCTGCTCGCCGGCGAAGTCGTCGTCGACGGTCAGGCGCTCGAGGGTGACGTAGAAGGCGCGGGAGCCGTCCGCGGAGACGCCCTGCAGCCCGGCGACCGGGAATGCCCCGTTGCCGTTGATCTGACCGCCGGTCACGAGCACCGTCCCCGACGCCGAGCGCATGTAGACGTCGGCGCTGGAGTCGGTGTCCTGGGCGGCGAGCGATTCGCTGGTGGCGAAGAAGACCTTCGAGCCGTCGGCCGAGGCCTTCGCGAAGCTGGCGTTGAAGGCGCCGCCGCTGCCTTCCGGCCCGGTCGAGACGAGGGTGGTGACGCCGCCCGAGCGCTCGTAGACGTCCTGGGAGGAGTCGGTGTCCCCGGCGACGAGGGATTCGCTGGTGCTGAAGAGCGCCCGTTCCGGCGAGCCTTCGAGCGAGACCGAGTCGAAGGATGCGAGGCCGGAGCCGTTGCCTTTGCCCGCTTCGCCCGCCGAGACCAGCGTGGTGGCCCCGCTCAGCCGCCGGTAGACGTCCTGGACGGAATCGGCGTCGGCGGTGGTGTCGAGTTTCTCGTCGGTCTCGAAGTAGACGGCCGCGCCGTCGGCGGAGGTCCCGGCGTAGCGGACGATGTCTTCGCCGTTGCCGCCGTCGGGGCCGATCGAGGCGAGCGCCGGCGCGACGCCCGACCAGTCGTAGACGTCCTGCGAGCTGTCGGTGTCTGCGAGCGACAGCCGTTCGTTCGTCTCGAAGAAGACGTGCGAGCCATCCGGCGAGGCCCCGCCGTAGGAGGGTTCGCAGTTCTGCCCCGGCGGCAGCGGGGACGGGCAGACCCCGGAGACGGAGACCAGTTTGGTCGTCCCCGCGATCAGGTCGCGCTCGTAGATGTCGGCGCTCAGGTCGCCGTCAGCTGCGGCGAGGCTTTCCGAG
>DATHFL010000077.1:0-2989 GCA_035318125.1 Solirubrobacterales bacterium
CAGTCGAGAGCGCCTCCGGCAGCGGCGCCGCCGGGACGGCGTCGCGATCCCCCAGGAAGGTGGTCGCGATCCGCATCTCGACCACCCGCTGTCCCGCCACGTCGAGCCGGTAGCCGCGCGCCTGCGGTCGCGAGGCGACGACCCGGCTCAGTTCCTCGCCGACGAAGTGGAGCGCCGCCCCGTCCTCGGCCGCGTAGCCGCCGCGCATCCCCTCGCGCAGGAAGCGGTGGTAGGCCTGGCGCCGCCGCGACCCGTGCTCGTAGTGGACGCAGTTGCTGAACGGAAGCAGTCCCAGCCCGCGCAGCCGCTTCGGCTCGCCGTGGAAGCCGGTCACCGCCTCGGCGAACCAGCAGAGCGAGCCGGCGGAGAGGCCGCAGAGGACCACCCCCGATTCCCACGCCTCGCGCAGGATCGAGTCGATCCCGTGCGCGCGCCAGACCCCGAGCAGGCTGACGACGCTGCCGCCGCCGACGTAGATCAGGTCCTGGGAGAGGAGGTGGCGGCGGAGATCAGTCGGCCCCTGCTCGCGGCGGAAGAGGGAGATGTGGCTGGCCTCGCAGCGGTGCGCAGAGAAGGCGCGGTAGAAGCGGACGATGTAGTGGTCGGCGTCGCCGCTGGCCGAGGGCAGGAAGCAGACCCGCGGCCGCTCCGCCCCGGTCAGGCCGAGCACGTAGTCGTCGAGGAGGGGATTTCCCGACTCCATCGAGAAGCCGCCACCGCCGAAGGCGACGATCTGCCGCTGTGCCGTCTTCATGGAGAAATGTTCGTCGCGGCCGCCTGCTTCGTCCTTGTACAGCGGTCCGAAGTTCGCCCCGCCGGCCCCGCCGTCAGGTACAGCTAATGCACGACGTAGGCGCGGCGCAGCTTCTTGCGGGCGCGGTGCAGGCGCACCTTCACGGTCCCTTCCGGGATGCCGAGGCGCTGGGCGATCGCCGCCTGCGTCAGGTCCTCCTCGTAGCGCATCTCCAGCAGTTCGCGGTCGCCTTCGCTCAGCCGCTCGAGCGCCGCGTGCAGGTCGGCGAGCTCGACCGTCGCCAGCACCTGCTCGTCCTCGGCGCCCTCGCACAGCTCCAGCGCCGAGGTCAGGTCGGGACGGACGCGGGCGTGGTGGCGGAAGGCCTCGTTGCGGACGATCGCCGCCAGCCACTGGTTGCGGCGCTCGGAATCGCGCAGGGTCGAGCGCCGACGCCAGGCCCGGAGCAAGGCGTCCTGAGCTATGTCTTCGGCCTCGCTCGGATTGCTCGCGTAGCGATACGCCATTCGAAGACAGACTCTGTGCGCCTCACCCCACTCCCAGCCGTCGTCGTTCCCGCGACGATGCTCATCTGGAGCGTTGATCAAACGAACCTATCTAAGCGGTGCAGGAAATTGCCACATTGGCAACGGAAACTGTCCTGAACTTGCGCAGGTCTCTTTGAAAGTGGCAAGGGGAGAGGGGGAGAAACAGGTGACGGACGCGGAAGCCGCCTACGAGGCGCTGGCCCCGGCCTACGACGAGTTCACCGCCCACCACGACTACGAGGCGTGGCTCGGCGCCCTGCTGCCGAAGCTGGAAGAGCACGGGATTCCACCGGGCCGGCGGCTGCTCGACGTCGGTTGCGGGACCGGCAAGAGCTTCATCCCGATGCTGGAGCGCGGTTGGCAGGTGACCGCCTGCGACCTCTCGCCCTCGATGGTCGCGATCGCCCGCGAAAAGGTCGGCGATCGCGCCGAGCTGTCGGTCGCCGACATGCGCGAGCTGCCGCACTTCGGCGAGTTCGACCTCGTCTGGTGCCTGGATGACGCCGTCAACTACCTGCTCAGCGGCGAGGAACTGACGCGAGCGCTGAGCGGGATGCAAGGCAACCTCGCTATCGACGGGCTGCTGATGTTCGACCTCAACACGCTGGAGTCCTACCGGACCTTCTTCGCCGAAGAAGTGGTGCTCGAGCGCGGCGACAGGCGGATGACCTGGAAGGGGATGACCGATCCCGAAGCGCCGCCCGGCTCGATCGCCGAAGCGAGCTTCGAGGCCGAGCCGGTGGAGGGAGCGTCAGGCAAGCGGATCCCGCCGGAAGTGCACCGCGAGCGCCACTTCCCCGAAGCCGAGGTGCTGGCGGCGCTGGAGCGGGTGGGCCTCGAGTGCCTCGGCGTCTACGGCCATCACCACGACGGCATCCCCCGCCAGCCGCTCGACGAAGTCGAGCACACCAAGGCGATCTACATCGCCAGGCGGGCGAAGTAGCCGAACCAGTTGCCGGAGCGCTCGGTCAGCCGCAGGCCGGCCGCGGCGCCCATCCGCTCGAGGCTGGCGCGGGTGGTGAAGTGGGGGTCGCCGAAGAGCTCGCCGACGACCAGCCGCCCGTCCGGTTTGAGGACGCGGCGGATCTCCCGCAGGGCGGCGTCGCCGTCGGGGATCTCGCCGAGCACCGCGATGAGGACGACCGCGTCGACCGAGGCGTCGTCATAGGGGAGGTCGGTGGCGTCGCCCTCGGTGGCGACGAGGTTCGTCAGCCCGCGATCGCCGGCGGCGCGCAGCACGTGGTCGAGGAACTCCCGCTGCAGGTCGAACAGCTCCAGCGTCCCCTCCGGCGCGACCCACTCGGCCAAGTCGAGGCTGTAGTAGCCCGTGCCGACGCCGATCTCCAGCAACCGCTCCCCCGGCTGGGGCCGCAGCACCGAGCGCAGACGCTCGCGGGTGATGATCGGGTGCGGCGCTTCGACCCAGAAGCGCTGGCCGTAGGGGCAGGCGGAGGGGTTCTTACGCCACCACAGCGCCGCCGCCAGAGTTGCCGCGGCAGCTGCTCCGAGCAGGCGCCGCGGTCGCATCTTCAGGATCCGAGCCCGAAGCCGACCCGGTGCTCGCCCGCCTCGATGCGGACGAAGGCGACCTTGCCGAGGTAGAGGGCGACCACCCCGTCCTCGGTGTGGAGGTCGTGCCAGCCGCCCTGCTCAAGCCGCGACCGAAGATCCTCGAGGTCCTCGGTGGCGAGGCGGGTGGAGATCACCT